>JBGPYP010000145.1:0-6531 GCA_041493285.1 Casimicrobiaceae bacterium | reverse complement strand
CTCGGCAATGCGCGGCTCGAACACCTGCGGAGCATCGTCTACGGCGGCGCGCCGATGTATGTCGAGGATTGCAAGGCCGCGTACGCGGCGCTCGGGCCCCGCCTCGCGCAGATCTACGGCCAGGGCGAGTCGCCGATGACCATCACCGCGATGCCGCGCACGATGCTCGCCGCCGCGATCGAGCGCGCCGACGACGCGCGCCTGGGCTCGGTCGGCGTCGCACAGGAAGGGATCGAACTGCGCATCGCCGATCCCGAGGGCGCGGCGCTGCCGATCGGCGCGGTCGGCGAGGTCCTGGTCCGCGGGCCGACTGTGATGCAGGGCTACTGGAAGAATCCGGAGGCGAGCGCGGCGACGCTCGCCGGCGGCTGGCTGCACACCGGCGACATCGGCTCCCTCGATGGCGACGGTTTCCTCACGCTCAAGGATCGCTCGAAGGATCTCATCATCAGCGGCGGGAGCAACATCTATCCGCGCGAGATCGAGGAAGTCCTGCAGCGGCACCGGGACGTCGCCGAGGTCGCCGTCGTCGGCCGCAGGCACCCGGACTGGGGTGAGGAGGTCGTCGCCTGCGTCGTCGCGCGCCGCGAAGCCGACGCGGTCGCGCTCGAGCACGAGCTCGACGCTCTATGTCTCGAGCACATCGCGCGCTTCAAGCGGCCCAAAGCGTACGTCTTTCTCGCCGAGTTGCCGAAGAACAACACCGGCAAGGTATTGAAGACGGCGTTGCGTGAACGTTTATAGGCGGCCGACGCCTATTTTCGCAGTGGCGACGACACCAACGCGGCCACGACGCCGGCTGCCCCCGCGGAGGCGAACGTCGCCCACGGCCCGACGGCCTCGACGAGCTGGCCGCCGACCGCCATCCCCGCGCCAACGCCGATGACGATGCACGTCGACATCCACGTGAACGCCTCGGTCGCGTAGCGGGCCGGCGCGTACTGCGTGACCAGCAACGACAGCGCGGTCAACGCGGGTGCGATCAACAGCCCTGCGACGAACGCGAGCGTGGCCAGCATCCATGGCGCCGTGACGAGTGCGTGCGCGCCGACGGGTACCGCGAACGCGAGCAGCAGTCGCGGCAACTGGCGCTCGAGCGGGAGCGCGAAATGCAGCCCGCCGTAGGCGAGCCCGCCGATCGCGCTGCCGATCGAGCAGATCGCGAGCAGCGCACCGCCGAAGGCGAGCATCCCGGCGCGGGCCGCGAAACCCGGATAGCCGACCTCGAGCATGCCGAACGCGAAGGTCAGCGCCGAGCTCGTCGCGTAGGCGATCAGCAGTCTGGGCTCGGTCAGCGGCCCGAGCAGATGCCGGTCTTCGTCGGCGCCGTGTTTCCAATAGCGCGGGGCGCCGGAGAACACGAACAGTGGCGCCGCGCTTGCCGCCACGACCCATGTGATGCCGAAAGCGTCCGCGGGCGTTCCGAGCAGGAGCGCCAGCCCGATCAACGCGGGCCCAACGGTAAAGTTGATCTCGATCAGGACCGAGTCGATCGCGAACGCCGTCCGGCGCTGACCCGGGTCCTGGAACCGATGCCGCCAGAGCGTGCGCGTCAACACCGAGATTGGCGTGATGAATGCGCCTGCCACGATGGCCAGCGGGGCGATCGCCGTGAGCGGGAGGTGCAGCGGCGCCGCGAAGAGCAGCAAGCCGAGCGCGGCGGGATGCACGATGCCGGTCGCGATGAGAACGCCGCGCGGTCCGTAGCGATCGATGAGCCGCCCCTGGATCGGCGCGGTGCTCGCCATCGCGACGAGGTACGTGCCGACCATGGCGCCGGCGAACGCGAACGAGCCGGACAGCTCGCGCAGATGCAGCAGCATCGACAGCGACATCATGCCGACCGGCATGCGCGCAACCAGCGCGATCGCGAGCAGCGGCACGACGCCGGGGAGCCGGAAGAACGTGTCGTAATGCTTCAGGAAGCGCTGCATCGAAAAGGTAAGACACCATGGCCGTCCGCCGGCCGGCGCGGCCGGCAGCGGGGAACGCATGGCGTGCCATCGGTCAGTTCAACTCAGTTTAGATAAGCGGGAAACTTCGGCAGCGCGTTGAAGTCGCCCATGGCGTGCTGAACCACCATGGACCGTGGGCCGAATCTACCAGATGCGCGCGAGGAGCAGTACCCGCTCGCCGGCGCATCATCGCCAGTCGACCGCACCGAACCTGTCATGACCGAGATAGGTGTAGAAGATGCCGATCGTGCCGCGGGTCTGGGTGGTGTCGCCAAGATCAGGGAAGGTCGCGTTGCGGCGGGACCACACGTACTTGAGCGCGATTGCGTGCTGCCGGTAGATGCGCACGGTGAACGCCGTATCCGCGCGGACGATGTTGTCGTGTCCTCCCGTGCTGGCCGCGCCGATCCGGCTAACGAAGTACTCGCGCCCCAGCAGGTCGAGCGAGGCCGTCTCGCCGAAGATCAGGCGCAGCGCAACCAGCGCCTGCGGGGCGAGGCCGTAGTGGTAGTCGGTGGCGTTCGTGCCGTTGAGCGTTCCCACCCCGGCGTAGCCCGTACCGAAGAGCGCGGAGCCCTGCAGCGCGATCGCATTGGATAGCCACCACTGGCCGGTCGTGCCGAGCGACAGCGCCGTGCTCGATACGCGAAAGACCTGCGGCGCGATGTAGTCGTAGCTGCCGTAGAGTCCCCACACGCCCCGATAGTTGGCGCCGAACCCGTAGTCCTTTCCGTAGAGCAGCCCCCGCGTCAGGATGTTCTCGAAACCGTTGGCGCTCGAACCCGTGACCTGGACGGTAAAGTAATCGAATGGACGCTTATACGTATAACCGGGCTTTCCCGGCAGACCGTAGTCCATGGAAAAGTCGATCTGCGCCTCGTTGCGCTTCACCTGGGTCGATGCGCCCGGTTCGTTTTGCGTCGTCGCGCTGGCGCCGAGCCCGAGGCGGCTGTAGTAGACCGGATCGTGGCTCGGGAAGACGGGCCTGAATCGATCGCCGAAGGCGAGGCGATTGAAGCCGGTCGCCGGTGAGATCACCGCCGCACCGATCTCGCGCCAGATGCTCGGTACCTCGTCGCCGCGCTCGAGCAGCAGGCTCGCCATCCGGAACAGCGCCTCGCCGAAAAAGCTGCCGGCGACGCCGCTCGCGAGCTGATCGTTCCTCGACGGCGGCGTGGTTTCGCCCGCGATTTCCCAGAACGCGCTGCCCGCGAACGTGTACGCGAGCGACTCCCAGTAGTTGAGTCCCGCGGAACGTGCGAAGCCGTGATACATCGACCCCTGATACGGGTGCCCGAACTGATTGGTCGAGAACGGATCGTTGTCGACGTCCCATTTGCTGCGGAGGTTGCGCCGGATCGACGAGAGGTTCGAATGATAAGGCTCGCCGATGGAGTTTCGGTTGGCCAGGTTCAGGAGGACGTCGAAACCGACGATCTCGAAGGCGGGAATCGCGTAGCTCTTGCGCGCCTCGACGTCGGCGGAGAAATCGGGCTTGGCCGGAGTGGGGGCAGTTACCGTCACCGCCGCATCGTTCTGCAGCGCCGCCCATAGCTCGGGGAAGCTCGCCGGCGCGGGCTCCTCGGCGCCGGCGCCGCAGGCTGCCGCGGCACCCAGCGTGAAGACCGCACGGAGGAGCGTCCTCCGGGATCGCGAAGCCATCCTTGTTCTTGGCTTTAGCATCGAGCGGCTTGTACCGATTGCCAGCGCGCGCAACCCTTGGACGCTTTCTTGCAGAGCTTACCACGGGCGCCGGCGGCGACACCGCGCCGGATGCGGCGCCGGGAGACGCAGCACGAAATGTGCCGGAGCGGGCAGCCCGGCATCGAGCCCGCCGAGAATGGGCGGCGGCCCATCGAGGCGACCCGCCTCGTTTCGGCACCTCGTCCGCCGACGCCAACGCCCTCGTCTTGACCATCGCCCGTCCTCCGTTCAGGATGGGAGAGCAATACCTACTGGAGGATGCCATGATCACGATCACTCGGGAATTCAGCAGGCTCGCAGCGATCGCGCTGTTGACGCTCGGTGGCAGTGTTGCGTTGGCGCAGCAGTCGGCCATGACCTTCTTCGTGACCAGCACCGGGTCGGGCAAAGGCGCGGATTTCGGCGGGCTCGCGGGTGCGGACAAGCATTGCCAGACGCTGGCGACCGCCGCCGGCGCGGGCAGTCATACCTGGTACGCTTATCTCAGCACAAGTCCGGCCGGGGGCTCGCCGGCGGTGAACGCACGTGATCGCATCGGCAATGGTCCGTGGCAAAACGCCAAGGGTGTCGTTATTGCCAGCAGTGTTGCCGAGCTGCACGGGAACAACAACCTCAACAAGCAGACCGCGTTGACCGAGAAGGGCGAGGTCGTCAACGGCCGCGGCGACACACCCAACAAGCACGATATCCTTACCGGTGCAAAGCCGGACGGCACCGCGTTCACGGGCAGCGACGACATGACCTGCGGCAACTGGACCAAGAGCGGCGAGGGCGTCGCGATGGTTGGGCACCACGATCGCATGGGGCTAGGCACTCCTGAGGCGGCCCGTTCCTGGAACTCCTCGCATCCTTCGAGCGGCTGCAGCGACGAAGGCTTGAAAAGCACCGGCGGCGCGGGATTGTTGTACTGCTTCGCGATGAGGTGATCTCGTCGGCGGGCCGCCGCGGATTCAATTCTTCGGCGCCTTGCGCAGATACTTGACCCACAGCACCGCGGCGAGGAACACCCATATCAAGGCGTTCGCGGCGACGAAACGTTAGAGATCGGCGGCCAATGCCCGCGTGAGTTCGGCGGCAGGCATTTCCCTGCAGCCGCTGGCATTCTGTCCGGACCACAGCGGCGAGAACTCCCCGGAGCCTGCGGCTTCGGCGCGGGCGCGCAAGGGAGCGATGGCGGCGGTCGCCAGCGGAAAAGCGGGTGGAGCGCCGCTGATCGGCCCGAGCTCCTTCATGATCCGGTTCACGACGCCGCGGGCGGGCCGTCCTGTGAAGAGGTTCGTAAGCGCAGTGTGGCGGGCGGCGTCGTTTTTCAGCGCGGCACGATGCACGGCGCTGGTCGTGGCCTCAGGACAGAGCAGATAAACCGTTCCCAGCTGCACGCCGGCTGCGCCGAGCGCCAGCGCCGTCGCAACGCCTTTGGCGTCCGCAATGCCGCCGGCGGCGATGACCGGGAGCTTCACCGCCTGCACGATCTGCGGCAACAGCGCGAACGTGCCCACCTGTGTCGTAAGGTCTTCCGACAGGAACATGCCCCGATGCCCACCGGCCTCGAGCCCCTGCGCGATGATGGCGTCGACCCCGTGCGCTTCGAGCCAACGCGCCTCGTCGACGGTCGTTGCCGACGAGAATATCTTCGCGCCCAGGGCCCTCACCCGCGCCAGCAATTCAGGTGCGGGCAAGCCAAAGTGAAAACTCACGACCGCGGGCTTGAATTCGCTCAAGACCTCCGCGGCTTCGGAACTGAAGGGGGCGCGCCCCGGCCCGACGGGAATGGTATCCGGGTCGATGCCAAACTCTTGGTAATACGGCGCCAGCGCGGCGCGCCAGCGCGCTTCGCGCGCGGGACTCGGCGCGGGTGGCGCGTGGCAGAAGAAGTTGACGTTGTAAGGCTTGCCGGTCTCCGCCTTAATCGCCGAGAGTTCGCGGCGCATCGCGTCGGGACCGAGCATGGCGCAGGGCAGCGAACCCAAGCCGCCGGCGTTGGACACGGCCACCGTGAGCGCGCTGCCCTGCACGCCGGCCATGGGAGCCTGGATTATCGGCAGCTCGATGCCCAGGAGTTGTTGCAACGTCATCGCTTTCATGGGTTCAGTCACGAATGATTCTCCGCCCACGGTCGTCCACAAGATTAGCTCAGGCCGACTACGGGATTCGGTTCGCAGGGTGTGGCGGGCGACCTTTGTTTTGTGCGCTGCCTGGACGGCAGCCAAGCATCGAGGGCGGTTTTCCTACGGCAGGAATTGAGGCGGATCGAACAGACGCCTTCGGCCGCGGCAAGTGCCAAGCGGCGGAGCCCGACCTGAAATTCTGCGATCTGATTTTCTGACTCAGCGCGTCCTGGGTTTGCGCAGCGCCGGATTGACCCTGTCGATATCGGCCTGCACCAGCGCGCGGCTCCGCTCGTAGACGATCTCGCGCCCCATCGCGTTACCGACGTACGCCAGCTCGTTGCGCGTCGGCCTCAGCTCGCAGCGCACGCTGTGGACGCCTTCGCCGAGGACGATCTCGATCCGGTCGGCACGCTTGCTGAAAACGACGACCTCCAGCGTGCGCCGACTGTCGGTGATGCGTACCTCGATCTTCTCGTCGTTCATGGGCGAATCACGGCGCGTTGGGAAGCGGCAGCGAGGTAGCGCCAGCCCGCCGGCGTGTCACCGCGAGCTGGTATTGCGTGTCCAGGTCGGCGACGATCTTCTTGACGTCGTCGGCGGCGTACGACGTGGTCGGAGCGATCGCCGGCAGGACAGCGATCAGGAAGGGGATCGAGAGGGGGGTGTGTGAGCCACATGACAAGTCTCCTGCATCGATAGCAACCATGAGCGAACGAACTGGAGCGTCGCGGTCAGGCGGTCCGCCCGATCGAGGCGTCAGG
>JBGPYP010000416.1:0-2069 GCA_041493285.1 Casimicrobiaceae bacterium | reverse complement strand
GGCGGATCGACGACGACGACTTCTCCGGCTTTCAACCCGGCCGTCACTTGCACCGCATCGGGCACTTCAAATCCAACCGTCACGTCGCGTCGCTCGGCTTTGCCGCCCACAATCACGAACGTCTGTGCGTGCGTCGGGTCGGCCCCGTCGCGCACAAGGGCTGCCGGCGGGACGACAAGGCCGCCCGGTACCTCGCGCACTTTGACCTCGGCGCGCGCGAACATCCCCGATACGAGCTCCGGCCGTCCCGGCACGCGAATAATCGCTTCGAACGATCGGCTGCGCGCGTCGATTTTCGGTGCGATGCGGCTGACTTCGCCCTGGGTTGTGAAACCGGGAAGCGCGTCGACCGTGACCGTGACCGTCTCGCCCACCTTCAACTTGCTGAAATCACCAGACGCCACTGACGAGCGGAACTCGAACACGGCGTCGTCGACGATGGTGTAAATGGGTGTGCCGGCTGACACGATGGTGCCTGCGTCGGCCATTCGCTTTGCGATGCGGCCGCTCAGGGGCGCCGTGAGTTGCGACCGGCCGAGCTGCCGCTGGGCGATCGCGAGCTCGGCGCGAGCCTGCGCGGCCGACGCTTCCGCAACCTGCACAGCCACCTGCGCCGAGAGATGATCCTTGTCGGTGATGCCGCCGGTCTTCAGCAAACTATCTGCTCGGTCCTTCTCCGCATGCGCGTGGGCGCGGTTCGCTTCTGCCACGTCGAGCGACGCTTTCGCGCGATCGCGCGCGAGCCTGAAGTCGGCGTCATCCAGCACCGCCAGCAGCTGGCCCTTCGTGACGCGATCGCCTTCGTCCTTCATCGTGCTGAGAAGCCTCGCAGAGAGCTCCGGCACCACCGTCACTTCGGCGCGTGGATCCAGCGTGCCCGTGAGCGTGAGCATCTCGGTGAGATCCCGGATTTCTACTTTCGCGGTGCGCACCGGCACCGTCCGAACCGTCTCGGTCGGTTCGGCCTGTGCGCCATCACCGCCGCACGCCGCGGCGGTCACTGCCGCCGCCAACCCGAGCATCACTAAATAAGCGCGAACGTTCATCTTCATCTTTAACCTCTGCCGTCGGCCTTACTGGAGCGGGTCGCGTCCCATCACGTAGCGGAGCGTCGACCGTGCATTCGCATGTAAATAGAGCCCCTGATTCCGAGTGTTTTCTGCCTGCCGCAGCGCTTGCTGCGCATCGGTCACGTCGAGCTGGGTGGCGGCACCAAGCCGATAGTTCGCTTCCGTCATTTCCGCCGCGCGGCGCGCCTGAGTCACGTTCAAGTCGGCGGCCTGAATGATGCGCTCGGCGACCGCCAGCGCGTCCCACGCCGATTGCACGTCGAGCCGCACCTGATTCTCGAGCGCAGCGATCTGCTGGATCACTGTGTTGGTCTGCGCGCGGGCCTGCGCCACCCTCCCGCCGCTGCGGAGACCGTCGAAGAGCGGAACCTTCACAGTAACGACGCCGGACCAGCGCGAGTAGTTCCAATCGAACAGGTTTTTCGTGCGACGCACGGCATAGCCAAGCGAGCCGTCGAAATCAATCCGTGGCTTTGCTTCGGCTGCTTCCACAGCGACGAGCTTGTCCTGAAACAGCGCCTGCAGCCGCAGCGTCTGCAGTTCCGGCCGCGCTGAAAGCGCCTCCTTCACGGCTTCGTCGAACCCCGCCGAAAATGGAACGACGGCGAGCGAGTCGGTCGGCTGGATCGGTGTGTTGGTGGGTCGCAGCATCACCGTATTCATGGTGGCGCGCGCCGCTGCGACGTCGTTTTCGGCGCGCAGCTGGTCGGCGCGTGAGTTCTCGAGGTCTACTTCCGCGCGGAGCACTTCGAGCTCCGTCGCCGCGCCTGCCGCGCGCCGATTCCGCGCATATTCCAAATGGCTTTGCTTCGATTCGACGTTTGTTTGAATGACGCGGAGCGCCTCGATCGCAAACAGCAGCTGATTGTACGACCGTACGGCGTCGAGCGCCGTCTGCTGCCTGGCCCGCTGCACGTCTTGCTGTCCTGCGGCTCGCGCGATCTTTGCCGCGGCGAGTGCGTTGCCGAGCTTGAAGCTGAACAGCGTCTGGCGCAGGTC
>JBGPYP010000200.1:0-4958 GCA_041493285.1 Casimicrobiaceae bacterium | reverse complement strand
CAGTGGTATCTGGGCGGCGTGATGCGCAGCGTCCATCGCTACGCGTCCGACGGCATGGTGCTCGGCATGGTGCTGCACCTGGGGCGCCACTTCCTGTTCGACCACTATCGCAGCTTCCGCTGGTTTTCGTGGATCTCCGGCATCGTCGTGCTGTGGCTGGTCTATATTTCGGGGATCAACGGCTACATGCTGCCCTGGGACCGTCTGGCGCAGTTCGTGACCGTCGGCACCGCCGAGTGGCTCGACTGGTTGCCGCTTTTCAACGGCACGCTGATTCGCAATTTCATCTTCGAAGGCGCGGTCAACGACCGGTTGTTTTCGCTGCTCTCTTTCCTGCACATCGGCCTTCCTCTGGGCCTGCTCGCACTGCTGTGGGTGCACACGCAGCGCGTTCCCGGCGCGAAGACCACGCCGCCGCGGCCGCTCATGGCGTGGCTCGGCGCAGCGCTCGTGCTTCTGTCGCTGGTGAAGCCGGCGGTGAGCCAGGGGCCGGCCGATCTGGTCACCCTGCCGGCGACGATCGATCTTGACTGGTATTACCTGCCGATCTTCCCGCTGTTCTATCGGTGGTCGGTGGGCGAGGTGTGGCTCCTCGTCAGCGGCGCGACGCTCGTGTTCGTGCTGTTGCCGTGGCTACCGCCCCGGTTCCGCCGGCACAAGGAAGCGCTTCATCTCATGATCCGGCCCGACAACCGGATCGTCGCCGCGCGCGAAGGGGAAACCCTGCTCGAGGCCGCGCTCCGCGACGGCATCGTCTTTCCGTTCGACTGCCGCAACGGTGGCTGCGGCGTGTGCAAATGCACGATCCTGCACGGCAGCGTCGATCACGGCATCCATCAGGCGGAGATGCTCACCGCGGAAGAAAAAGCCGCCGGCAAGGCTCTCGCCTGCTGCGCGACGCCGATCTCCGATCTCGAGCTCGAGTACGTTCCGGTCGCACCGCTCGCCGGCATCGCGGTCGTGCGGCACCGGACGCGGGTCGCGTCGCTAGAGCGTCTCGCCGACGACGTGATGCGCCTGCGCCTCGAGCTTCCGGCGGACGACCGGCTCCGCTATCGCGCCGGACAATACATCAACATCCTCCTGGCGGACGGCGAAAAGCGCAGTTTTTCGTTCGCCACCGCGCCGAACGAGACCGGCGGGATCGAGCTGCAGATCCGCCTCATTCCGGGCGGCCGGTTCACGACGCATGTGTTCGAAGCCATGAAGGTGGGCGACAGCGTCGAGTTCGAGGGGCCGCTGGGCTCGTTCTTCCTGCGCGAGGATAGCGACAAGCCGATGATCTTCGTCGCCGGCGCTACCGGCTTCGCACCGGTAAAGAGCATGCTCGAGCACGCGTTCCACGTCGGGCTGAAGCGCCGCATGGTGCTCTATTGGGGCGTGCGCTCGAAAAGAGACCTGTACTTGCCCGAGCTGCCCGAAAAGTGGGCGGCAGAACACCCGAACTTCACCTACGTACCCGTGCTCTCCGCGCCGAAGCCGGAAGATCATTGGACGGGGCGCACCGGTCTCGTCCACGATGCGATCCTGCAGGACTACCCCGACCTCTCCGGGCAGCAGATCTATGCCTGCGGCTCGGTCGGCATGGTCGAGGCCGCGCACCCGGCGTTCGCTGCGCACGGGCTGTCGCAGGACGACTGCTTCTCGGATGCGTTCAAGTTGGCGCCGCACGTCGCCCGGCGCACCAAGGATGCCGAACTGGTTTCGCTCGGGGGGCGCGGCGCGAATGGATAGGGTATTGCGCTACGTCGCCCAAGCCGTGCTCTACGCGGCCTTCGTCGCCACGATCGGGTACTTCTCGACCTCGCCGACCTACGTGCACCTGCCCCCGGACGAGGCGCTGGTCAAGCTCTCGTTCAGCCATGCCGGCGCGCGCAAGGAGGCGTGCCGCGAGCGCACCCCCGACGAGCTCGCCAAGCTGGCGCCGAACATGCGCGCCCAGACCGTGTGCCCGCGCGAACGCCTTCCGGTGACGGTCGAGGTTGTGCTCGACGGTGAGCCGCTCTTTCGCGTCGTCGCGCCGCCCTCGGGCCTAGCGAAGGACGGCGCGTCGACGGTGTATCGGCGTGTCGCAGTGCCCGCGGGTACGCACCGGATCGCCGCCCAGCTCTCCGACGTGCCGGACGGCACGTTCAACCATCGCGGCGAGACAACCGTCGCGCTGCCGCCCGGCCACGTGCTGGTCATCGATTTCGACGCCGGCAAGGGCGGATTCCTGTTTCGGACATAGCCGGCAAGGGCCCGGTCGGCAGCCACGCGGCTTAACGCAGATCAAATCGCGCGTCGGCGCGCCCCCGTAGCATGGGGCATGGCGACCTCGCTTGCGCTCATTTCCTCCCGGTTCGCACCGAGCGCGGCGCCTTCCATCCGCCCCGCCATGCAGCGCTCACTGCAGCGCGTCGAAGCGTCGTTCGATTTTGCGTTCGGCCCGCGCGCCAATCCGTGGCGCCATCTCGGAGCCCTGTCGTTCTTGCTGTTCTGGATCGTCGCGGCGACGGGCATCTACGTCTACGCGGCGTTCGACACCAGCGTGACCGGCGCCTATACCTCGGTCGAGCGGATCACCGCCAACGCCTGGCCTCTCTCCGGGCTCGTGCGCAGCCTGCACCGGTATGCCTCCGACGCATTCGTCGTCGTCGTGCTGTTGCATCTCGGCCGCGAATGGGTCAGCGGCCATGCCCGCGGTTTCCGCTGGTTCTCGTGGCTCACCGGCGTACCGCTCCTGTGGCTGCTGTACGCGTCGGGCATCGGCGGCTACTGGCTGGTCTGGGACGGCCAAGCGCAGTTCAGCCTGATCGCGACCGCCGAGTGGCTGGATTGGCTGCCCTTGTTCGGCGAGCCGCTGGTGCGCAACTTCATCGCCGGCGAGAGCGTGAGCGATCGTTTCTTCTCGCTGCTGATCTTTCTGCACATCGGGATCCCGCTCGTGCTCCTGCTCGGCATGTGGGTGCACATCCAGCGCATCAGCCGGCCGCGAACCAACCCACCGCGCGCGCTCGCGCTGGGACTCTTTGCCGCGCTCGTCGTGCTCGCGCTCGCGAAGCCCGCGACAAGCGCCTCTCCAGCCGATCTGTCGCTCGTTCCGGCGACGCTCGATCTCGATTGGTTCTATGTTGCGGTAAACGCGCTCTTCTACGCGACATCCGGCGGCGTACTCTGGGCAGTCTGCGGCAGCGCGACGTTCATCCTCGCGCTATTGCCGTGGCTCCCGCGTCAGCCGCGCGCGCCCGCCGCGCGGGTCGATCTCGCCAATTGCAATGGCTGCGGACGCTGCTTCGCCGATTGCCCGTACGCGGCGGTGACGCTGGAGCCGCGCACCGACGGCAAGCCCATGCCCTTTCAGGCGGTCGTCGACCCCGATCTGTGCGCAGCGTGCGGGATCTGCGCCGGCGCCTGCCCGTCGTCGACGCCGTTTCGCAGCGCCGGCGAGCTCATCAGCGGCATCGACATGCCGCAGCGGCCGATGCGTTCGCTTCGCGCCGAGCTCGAGCGCGCGATCGGCGCGCTGCGCGGGCGGGTGAAGCTCGTCGTTTTCGGCTGCGACTGCGGGGCCGCCGCTGCGGCGCTGGCGGCGCCCGGTACCGTGGTCGTATCGCTCATCTGCACCGCGATGCTCCCGCCGTCGTTCATCGAGTACGCGCTGCGCAGCGGAGCCGATGGCGTGCTCATCACCGGCTGCCGCGACGGGGATTGCCAGTACCGCCTGGGCAACCGCTGGACCGAGGAACGGCTCGCGGGCAGGCGCGAGCCGCATTTGCGCGCACTCGTGCCGACCGAGCGGGTGCGCGTTGCCTGGGCCGGCCCCACCGACGCCGAATCGCTCGCCGCCGAGCACGAGCGCTTTCGCCGTGCTCTGGACTCGCTGCCGGCGGTGGCGCGCACGCAATGGCGAGCGCCGAAGCGTACGGAGGTCCTGCATGGCTAGGGCTACTGCGGAACTCGACCGCGACAACGCCTTGCCTTTGCGCTTCGATCGCGCCGAGCCGGGCATCGCGAGCGCCGCGCCGCGCTATGCGTTGACCGTTCCGGCCGATGCCCGCCGCACGCTCGCGGTGGCGTGGCTCTTCCTGGGCATCCTCGCACTCGTTGCCGCCGGCATCCTGTCGATCCTTCTGGTCGCCTCGCGCACGCCGGTGTTGCAGAACGCGTTCCCGGGCGCCGACTTTTTCCGCGTCGCGCTCGTCGCGCACGTCGACCTGTCGGTGCTGGTGTGGTTCCTGGCCTTCGCCGGCGTGCTGTGGACGATGAACAGCGCGCCGCGCGTCGTCGGCATCGGCTGGGCCGCGTTCGCGCTCGCCGCCGCCGGCGCTGCGGCGATCGCGTTTGCACCCTTCTTCGGCCAGGGCCGGCCGGTGATGGCGAACTACATCCCGGTGCTGCGCGACCCCGGGTTCCTCTCCGGCCTCGTCGTGTTTGCGGCGGGCGTTGCGCTGCTGGTCGTGCGCGGCATGGCGACCGCGCCGCGGGTCGGCATCCGCCTCGACGGCTCGGGCGCGCTGCGGTTCGGGCTCAACGCCTCGCTGGTCTCGACCGCGGTCGCGTTGATCGCGTTCGCGTGGTCGTACCGCGCGGTGCCCTCGACGCTCGATCCCGCGGCGTATTACGAGCTGCTGTTTTGGGGCGGCGGCCATGTGCTGCAGTTCACGTGGACACTGCTCATGCTCGTCGCCTGGCTCGCGCTTGCCGACGCGACCGGAGCTCGCGTGCCGCTCTCGCCGCGCGTGGCGACGTTGCTCTTCGGAATCGGGCTCGCCGCTGCGTTCATCACCCCGGCGATCTACCTCGCCTACGACGTCGGCTCGGTCGAGCACCACCGACTCCTGACGTGGCTGATGCAGTTCGGCGGCGGCCTTGCGATCCCGCCCGTCGCGCTGGCGGTGTTGTGGGCCTGCGTCCGCCGCGGACGTATCGAGGCCGATCACCGTCCGCTGCGCGCCGCGCTCCTCACCTCGATCGTG
>JBGPYP010000094.1:0-8950 GCA_041493285.1 Casimicrobiaceae bacterium | reverse complement strand
GTTCCCACAAACCCGTATCTCGCCCGGGTGATCAACATGAGCTTGGGCGGAGCCGGCGCGTGCCATACCGGCTACGCCGACGCCGTGAGCAAAATCCTTGCCGCAGGTACGGTCATCGTGGCTTCCGCCGGCAATGCGGCAGGGCATGCATTGTCCGCGCCCGCCAACTGCAGCGGCGTTATCGGCGTGGCCGCGCTGCGCCACGTCGGCGCCAAGGTCGGCTTCTCCGATCTCGGGCCCGACGTCGCCATCAGCGCGCCCGGCGGCAACTGCGTCAACACCACCGCGGGCTCCCCTTGCCTGTACCCGATTCTGACGACGTCCGATTCCGGTACGACCACCCCGGTCGGCCCGATCTACACCGACAGTTTCAAGCCTTCGCTCGGCACGAGCTTCGCGGCGCCACTGGTGTCGGGCACGGCCGCGCTGATGCTTTCAGTGCAGCCTGCGCTGACGCCGCAGCAGGTGAGGCAGGTGCTGCAAGCCACCGCGCGAGGGTTCCCGACCACCGGCGGCGACAACGGTGACGGGACGCCGGTACCCCAGTGCAACGTGCCGCAATACGACAGCTCCGGCAATCCCGTCGACCAGTTGCAGTGCTATTGCACTACCTACACTTGCGGTGCGGGCATGCTCGACGCCGGAGCTGCCTTGTCGGCCTTGCAGACTAGCGTGTCGGCGATTCAGGTGATCGAGTACTACTGGGCGGCGCGCGATCACTATTTCATCACCGCCAATCCGGCCGAAATCGCCGCTCTCGATGCTGCCGCTCCCGGCGGCTGGGTCCGGACCGGACAGAGTTTCGGCGCGTACGCGCACGCTGCTGGAATCACGAGCCGGGCCTGCCGGTTTTACATTCCCGCAGCCTACGGTGATTCGCACTACTTCTCGGCATCGCCGGAAGAATGCGCGGCCGTGCAAGTGAAATTCCCGGTGTTTACCTACGAGACGCAAAGCGCCTTCTACATCGACTTGCCTGACCTCAATTCGGGCGCCTGTCCGGCGGGCACGGTGCCCGTTTATCGGCTTTGGAACAATCGCGCCGATACCAATCATCGTTACACGACGAGCCTGACGATACGTAGCCAGATGCTTGCGAAGGGGTATCTCGCCGAGGGCTACGGAACCGATCCGGTGTCGATGTGCGCAGCCCAATAGCAAGGGATGCACGAGGATCCGTCGGTTACCCTCGCAAACGGCCGAATCCGTCGGCGAGATCGGCGATCAGGTCGTCGACGCTTTCCAGCCCGACGTGCAAGCGAAGGTACGGTCCGCGGGCGTCCCAGCGCATCGTGCGCTTCGCGCGCTCGACGTTGGCGGGGATGATCAGGCTTTCGAAGCCGCCCCAGCTCCAGCCCATCTTGAACAGCTGCAGGCCGTCGAGCATCGCGTCGACGCGCGCCTTGGCAACGGGCTTCAGAATTACGCCGAATAGTCCGCACGCGCCGGTAAAATCGCGCTTCCAGAGCTCGTGCCCGCGCGATCCGGGCAGCGCCGGGAAAATCACCTCTGCGACTTCGGGCTGCTCGCGTAACCAGTGCGCGATCGTCAACGCACTTTGCGTATGACGCTCAAGGCGAACCGCGAGCGTCCGCAGGCCGCGCAGCGCGAGAAAGGCGTCGTCGCTGGAGAGCGCAACGCCCATGTCAGTCCACAGACGATGAAGCGCAGGGAACGTCGGCTCGTTGCAGGTGATGAGGCCGACTAGGACATCGGAGTGGCCGCCGAGATACTTCGTGCCGGCATGGAGCGCGATGTCGACGCCGCGCGTGAACGCGGGGAAACCGAGCGGCGTCGCCCACGTATTGTCGAGCATGACGAGCGCGCCTTTGGCGTGCGCGACTTCGGCGATCGCGGGAACGTCCTGCACTTCGAACGTGAGCGAGCCGGGCGATTCGGTGAACACCACGCGCGTGTTCGGCTTGAACTCGCGCTCGACCGCTGCGCCGAGCAACGGATTGTAGTAGCTCACTTCGACGCCGAAGCGTTTGAGCTGGTTGTCGCAGAAGCGGCGGGTCGGTCCGTACACGGCATCGGTGACCAGCACGTGATCGCCGGCCCGCGTCGTGCCGAGCAGCGCCAGCGTGATGGCGGCGAGGCCCGACGGCACCGCGAGCGCCGCGTAGCCGCCTTCGAGCTGGGCCATCGCCGCCTGCAAGTCAGTGACCGTCGGCAAACCGTGCAGGCCGTAGGTGATGCCGGGGTATTCGCCGCGCTCCGCGGCCTCCAGCTCGGCGACGGTATCGAACAGGATCGTTGTCGCCCGATAAACCGGCGTGTTGACCGCGCCAAGGTGCTGCCGCGGATTGCGTCCAAGGTGCGCGACCGCCGTCGCGGGCCTTCGTTTGTCGCCGGAGCCGCGCTCCTCGGTCATGGGTGTACCCTCACGCTTGCGGCTATCGCCGCTGCGCTGCCCCCAGAGGGGGAGCAATTCGCGCCTTGGGGCGGCCCTGCGGCGCTCATGCGGGTAACTGCTCCCGCAACGCGCGCGTGATCGCCGCGACTTGCGCCGCGACCGGCTGCACGAGGTCGACGACGATCGCGTCGGCGGGCTCCTCGAGCGTCGCGAACTGGCTCGCGAGCAGCGAGGCCGGCATAAAGTGCCCCGTGCGACCGGCGAGCCGCGGCTCGATCGTCGCGGCGTCGCCCTTGAGGTAAACGACATGGACGTCGCCGCCGGTGGCCAGACGATCGCGATACGCCTGCTTGAGCGCCGAGCAGGCGACCACTGCGTGCACCCCGGTCGCGCTTAAGCGCCGCATCTCGACGACGACGCGATCGAACCACGGCCAGCGGTCGTCGTCGGTCAGCGGGACGCCGCTGGCCATCTTCGCGACGTTCGCCTCCGGGTGGAAGTCGTCGGCGTCGAGGAAGCGCCATCCCAGCTCCTGCGCCAATGCCCGACCGACGGTCGTCTTGCCGCAGCCACAGACACCCATCACCAGAACGATCACGGCTCGTCCCGCGTCATCGACGCGACTTTGTGGCCCCCGAATCCCTTCCGCATCATCGCCAGCACCCGGTCTGCGTACTCCCCCTTGCCCTGACTCGCAAAGCGCATCAGCAGCGCCAGCGACAGCACCGGCGCCGGAATGCCCTGCTCGACCGCTTCGGCGACGGTCCAGCGCCCCTCACCCGAATCGGCAACCAGCGGCGCGATATCGGCGAGCTCCACGTCGTCGCGCAAGAATTCCGCGGTCAGGTCGAGCAGCCACGAGCGCACGACACTGCCGTGCCGCCACATCTCGGCCACCGCCGCGACGTCGAGCCCGAAGTCGGCCTTGCCTCTCATCAGCGCGAGGCCCTCGGCGAGCGACTGCATCATCCCGTACTCGACGCCGTTGTGGATCATCTTCACGAAATGGCCCGAGCCGCTCGGCCCGCAATGCAGCCACCCGCGATCGGGCGCAGGCGCGAGCAGCTTCACGATCGGCTCGATCGCACGCGCCGCGGCGGGCGACCCGCCGAACATCAGCGCGTAGCCGTGCTCGAGGCCCCAGATCCCGCCCGACACGCCGCAGTCGATGAAGCGAACGCCGTAGCTCGCCAGCTCGACCGCGCGCCGCACCGAATCCTTGTAGAACGCGTTACCGCCGTCGACGATCACGTCCTCGGGCGACAGTTGCGGCGCCAGCGCAGCGATCGTTTCCTCGGTCTGTTCTCCGGCGGGCACCATCAGCCACACGACCCGCGGCGCGGGCAGCGCATGAATCAACGCCTCCATGTCCTCGACCACGCTGCAGCCCGCGGTCCCCGCCAGCGCCGTGCGGGCGCTTGCGTCCGGGTCGAAGCCAACGACCTCGGCGCCGGCACGCGCAAGGCGCCGCGCCATGTTGGCGCCCATGCGGCCCAACCCGATCATGCCGACGTGCAGGCTCACGTTGTTCTCGCTGCGAAAAGAGCGATGCTACAGAAACGCGTCTTCCGAGCCAACCTCGTTGCCTTAACGGCGCAAACCCGGCCCTGGGTGCGCGCAGGCCGTCCTGCACCTGTCGCCGCCCGTCCTGAGCGAAGTCGAAGGGGGCTCACCCCGGGCGGCCTCCTTGACCCGCTAACGTTGTCGTGCTGTCACGGGCTCGCGCGGTTACGCAGCCGATCTCTCCCTTGCGTACGTCGCATAGAGTGCCGCGCCGACGAGCAGGGCCGCGCCGGCGAGCGTGCGTGCGGCAGGCGTCTCGCCAAGCAGCAGGAACGCCAGCGCGATGCCGTACACCGGCTCCAACGCCGTGACGACGCTCGCGGTGTGCGCCGAGAGCGTCCGCAGGCTGCAGATGAACAGCGTGTGCGCGAGCGCAGTGCACACGACCCCGAGCGCGACGAGGAGCGCGATCTCACGCGCGCCCGGAACGACCGCCGCCACGATCGTGAGGGGAAAGAGGCACACCGCGGCGCACGCGTTCTGCCACAGCGCGATCGCGCCGGCCGGGTACCGTGCGGCGAGCGCGCGGTTGCCGATCGCCAGCATCGCGAAAGTAAAGCCCGAGAGGATACCCCACAACAGACCCTGAACGATGCGGTTCTCCCAGCGAAACTCGGGCACGAGCAGCACCAGTCCGCCGGCCACGAGGACGGCCGTCACCCATTCGCCGCCGCGCAAGGCACGCTGCCGCGTCGCGGCCTCCAGCAGCAGCACGAACAGCGGGAAGCTCGCGAACCCGAGCAGGCCGATCGCGACGCTCGCCGTCTGGATCGCCTGAAAGAACGCCACCCAGTGCAGTGCCAACACCGCGCCGTTGGCCGCGAGCCGCCACTCGAAGCGACCGCCGGGCAGCGCTCCAGATTCGCGCGTGAACCGGAGCAGCAGCGCGAGCGCCGCGGTGGCGACGAGCGTACGCCCGAAGACGATCGTAACCGGCGGCAACGCCAGCCATTTGCCGAACAGGCCAGCGAATCCGAACAAAAGTACGGCGAGATGCAGTGCCGCGAGCGCGCGCGCCCGGGGCTGCGACGAGTCGGTGGAGCGTTCGGCCATCGACGCGGATTGTGCCATTTCGGCCGGTTCGCCCGCGGTACAATCGCGGCTTCAAGCGGCGCGAGCCCGCGGCGAGGGGCCCCACGCGAAGCGTGGGGATCGCGCGTGGCGAGTCGACGCAGCGGCCAACACGCGACGACACGTTCTCGCGCTACTCGCTGGGAGGCCGCCGGCACGCGCCGCAGGAAGCTCCAGGGGGACCGTCCATGCCGCAGAACCTGCCCGCCAAGAAGGTGCTTGACGCCGTGCGCAACGCCGCCGGGAGTCGCGTCAAGGTCGCCGTGTCCGACATCGACGGCGTGCTGCGCGGCAAGTACATGCACAAGGACAAATTCTTCTCCGCCGTCGAGGGCGGCTTCGGCTTCTGCGACGTCGTGTTCGGCTGGGACATGAACGATCAGTGCTACGACAACACGACACTGACGGGGTGGCACAAGGGGTTCCCCGACGCGGTAGCGAAGATCGATCTCGGAACGCACCGGACCGTGCCCTGGGACGACAACGTGCCGTTCTTCCTCGGCGACTTCGTCATGCAGAAGGGCGGCCGCGAGGTACCGCATTCGATTTGCCCACGGCAACTCTTGAAGCGCGTGCTCAAGCGCGCGGAAAAGCTCGGGCTGACGGTAATGTGCGGCATGGAGTTCGAGTGGTTCAACTTCGCGGAGACGCCGCAATCGTGGGCGGCCAAGGGCTATATCCGGCCGGAAACGATCACGCCCGGCATGTTCGGCTATTCGCTGCTGCGCGCCGGCCAGAATCGCGATTTCTTCAAGGCGCTGATGGTCGAGATGGCCGCGTTCGGCGTGCCGATCGAAGCGCTGCACACCGAAACCGGCCCCGGCGTGTACGAGGCCGCGATCCTGTTCTCGGAAGCTCTCGAGGCGGCCGATCGGGCGACCCTGTTCAAGACCGGCGCCAAGGAGATCGGCGCGCGCTTCGGCATCATGCCGAGCTTCATGGCCAAGTGGAATCCGCAGTACCCCGGCTGCTCAGGTCATATCCATCAAAGCCTTTCCGACGGCAAGAAGAATCTGTTCCACGACGCCCGCAACAAGAATCGCATGAGCAAGCTCTTCGAGAGCTACCTCGCCGGGCAGGTCGCGGCGCTGATGGAATTCGCGCCGATGTACTGGCCGACGATCAACAGCTACAAGCGCCTGGTTGACGGCTTCTGGGCGCCGGTCAAGCCGACCTGGGGACTCGACAACCGCACTGCGAGCTTCCGAGTCATCGCCACATCGCCCAAATCGACGCGGCTCGAGACGCGCTGCCCCGGGGCCGACATGAATCCCTACCTCGCCGCGGCCGCGTGCATCGCCGCCGGCCTGCACGGCGTCGAGAAGAACCTCAAGCTCACCGCCAAGCCGATCCACGGCACCAACGTCGGCGCCGAAAACATACCGCGCGCGCCACGCACGCTGATCGAGACTACACGCAACTTCAGGGGCTCGAAGCTGGCGCGCGATTGGTTCGGCGACGATTTCGTCGACCACTTCGCCGCGACGCGCGAGTGGGAATGGCGACAGTGGCTCGACGGCGTGACGGATTGGGAGTTGAAGCGGTACTTCGAGATCATATGACACCACACCTCCGAAGCATGCGTCAGCGCCCGGACCTCGCCCGCCGCGCCGGCGCGATCGGCGCGTTGTTGATCGCAGGCCAGCTGCTCGCCAGCCCGCTCGCGGCAGCCACACTGCGCTTCGCGAGCGGATTCGACCCGCAGTCGCTCGATCCGCACGCATTGGCGCTGCAATACCAGACTCGCGTCGTCAGCCAGATCTACGAGTCGCTGGTCTTTCGCGACCGCAACTTCGCCATCGAGCCCGCGCTCGCGGTCTCATGGCAGCAGCTCGAGCCCAAGCGTTGGCGCTTCAAGCTGCGCCCGGGGGTGAAGTTTCACGACGGCGCGTCGTTTACCGCGGACGACGTCGTGTTCTCGATCGAGCGCGCGCTGCACAAGAACTCGCAGCGCTCCTTCCAGCTCCGCGGCGTCCTGGAGGGGCGCAAGGTGGACGATCTTACGGTCGACTTCCTGCTCGCCGCCCCCGACGCGGTCCTGCCGGAAAAGCTGATTTACATCGGCATGATAAGCAAAGCATGGTGCGCGGCGCATGGCGTCATGGAACCGCAGAACTACAACGGAAAGCAGGAGACTTACGCCGTCCGCAACGCCAATGGCACCGGTCCCTACAAGCTCAAGTCCTACGAATCCGATGCCCGGACCATTCTGGTCGCGAATCCGGATTGGTGGGGCCGCCGCGGGAACGTCGACGAGGCGATCTATGTCGTGATCCAATCGGACGCCACGCGGCTCGCGGCGTTCGTCTCGGGCGAGGTCGACTTCGTGATCGACCCCCCGTACCAGGACATCGCGCGGCTCAAGCAGGAGAAACGCTTCAAGTTCGCCGAGATGACCGACATCGGCACGCAGTATCTCGGCTTCGACCAGAGCCGTGCGGAGCTCGAGTTCTCCGACATCAAGGGACGCAACCCGTTCAAGGACCTGCGCGTGCGGCGCGCCGTCTACCAGGCGGTCGATATCGACGCCATCGTCTCCAAGGTGCTCCGCGGACAGGCCACCGCAACAGGCTCGTATTTCTCGCGGCTCGTCGACGGTTCATTGGCCGAGCTCGATCGTCGCCTGCCGTACGATCCCAAAGCGGCGCGGGCGCTGCTGAAAGAAGCGGGCTATCCCGACGGCTTTTCCGTGACACTCGACTGCGTCAACGCCTCGTTCCGCGCGGCGGTGTGCCAGGCGATCGCCGGCATGCTCGCCCAGGTGGGCATCCGCGCGACGTTCCAGCCCTGGCCCACTGCGACCTTCTTCCCCAAGCTCACGCAGGCCACGTCGAGCTTCTTCGAGTTCGGCTGGTCGCCGCTGACCGATGCCTGGCCCAGCCTCTACGCGATCGTGCACAGTTATGGCGCCGAGGGCGCCGGCACCTTCAACGGCGGCCGCTACGCCAACCCGCGGGTCGATCAGATCATCGATGCGATCCGCGTCGATCCCGATCCCGCGCACCGGCGCCAGCTCGTCGGCGATGCGCTGCGCCTCATGCAAGCCGACCTGCCGCTGATCCCGCTCTACAGGCGCACGTTGACCTGGGTGATGCGGCCGGACATCAGCGTCGCGCAATGGCCCAACGACGTACTCGAGCTTCGCTTCGTGCAGATCGGCGACGGACAACAGCTAGGATCCAACGCGCGATGACCATCTACCGCTTTGCTTTCCCGACGACCATCCATTTCGGCGCCGGCGCGCGCCAGCTCGTCGCCGAGCACCTCGGCGCGCAGGGCCTGGAACGTCCGCTCATCATCACCGACCGCGGCATCGCACCGCTGCCGCTGCTGCCGAAATTCGTCCGCGATCTCCACGGCCTCGATGTCGCGATTTATTCGGAGATCTGGGGCAATCCGGTCAAGAGTCAGGTCGAGAACGGCGTCGCCGCCTTCCGCAGGCATCGCGCCGACTCGATCATCGGGCTGGGCGGCGGCGCCGCGCTCGACGTCGCCAAGGCGATCGCCCTGATGGCGGTCCACGAAGGCGACGTGCTCGAATACGCCTGGGATCATCCGCAGGTGCGGCCGATCGAGCACGAGCTGCCGTACTTCGTCGCGCTGCCGACGACCGCGGGCACCGGCTCGGAGGTCGGGCGCTCGAGCGTGATCTCCGACGATGCGACGCACATCAAGAAGATCATCTTCTCGCCCCGGCTGCTGGCGAAAGCGGTCTTTGCCGACCCCGAGCTGACGCTCGACCTGCCGCCTCACATCACTGCCGCGACCGGCATGGACGCGCTGACGCACAACGTCGAGTCGTATCTTTCGCCGGCGTACCACCCGCTCTGCGACGGCATCGCGCTCGAAGGCACGCGCATCGCCGCAAAAGCGCTGCGGACGGCGGTACGCGAGCCGCACAACCTGCAGGCGCGCTCGGACATGCTGATGGCGTCGATGATGGGCGCGATCGCCTTTCAG
>JBGPYP010000238.1:0-4219 GCA_041493285.1 Casimicrobiaceae bacterium | reverse complement strand
GTTATCGCCCACACACGGTTCAAACCGCTCGAACCGAAGGAACGTCGATGGCTAAGCCCGCGGCGCGACCACGCACCGGCACCACCGCCGCCACCGGCAACGCGGTGCCGCCGAGCATCATCGCGCCGAACGCGTCCACTGTCACGCCCGCCTCGGAGATCCAGAGCTTCGCCGGCGACCCGAACTTCATGGCCTCGCTCGCGCGTGGCTTGGCGGTCATCCGCGCCTTCACGCAACAGCGGCGCCAGTTGACGATCGCCCAGTTGAGCCAGCGCACCAGCATCCCCCGCGCCGCGGTCCGCCGCTGCCTGTATACGCTTTCCAAGCTGGGTTACGTCGCCAGCGACGATGGCCGCACGTACGCGCTCCGCCCGCGCATCCTCGCGCTGGGCCACGCGTACCTCTCGTCGACGCCGCTCGCCAACGCGGTGCAGCCGCTACTCGATCAGATCACCAGCGACCTGCACGAGTCGAGCTCGATGGCAGTGCTCGAAGGCGACGACATCCTCTACATCGCGCGTTCGAGCACGACCACGCGCGTGATGTCGATCGACCTCGGCATCGGCAGTCGGCTGCCTGCCTACTGCACGTCGATGGGCCGGGTGCTGCTCGCCGGGTTGGCCGACGCCGAACTCCAGGCGTATCTGTCGCGCGTGAAGCTCACGCGCCTGACCGGCCGCACGGTGGCGACGCCGCAGGAGCTCGTCAACGTGCTCAAGGCCGTGCGCCGCGACGGTTACTCGCTGGTCGACCAGGAACTTGAAATCGGCCTGCGCTCGATCGCAGTGCCGGTGACCGACCGCGAGAGTCGGGCGGTCGCGGCGATCAATGTCGGCACGCAGTCGTCGCGCGTGTCCGTCGCGGAAATGGAGACCCGGTTCCTGTCGCCGCTGCGCGCGGCCGCGCATGAGCTGGGCTTGCTGCTCGCGCGTTGAGCATCGGCTCTCGCTGCCCAGCACCAAGCGCCTGTTCGCGGCGGCGAAGGCGGCACCGGAGACCGCCTGCTGACGCGTGGTCAGCGCGGTGGGTCGAGCGCGCGCTCGAGCACCTGCGCCACGTGCAGCGGCCTGCGCCTGGTACCGTCGCGGATCTGATGGCGGCAGCTGAAACCGTCGGCGACGATGAGCGTCTGCGCCGCGGCGTTGCGTACCGCCGGCAGCAGCGACGCTTCGCCCATCCGTATCGACACATCGTAATGACGCGCCTCGTAGCCGAACGCGCCGGCCATGCCGCAGCAACTCGTCTCCACCGCCCGCGCGGCGAGCCCCGGGATCCAACCCAGGACCACCTGCATGGATTCGGCCACGCCAAACGCTTTCTGGTGGCAGTGCGCGTGGACGAGCGCCTCGGCCGCGATCGGCCGCAGCATGAGTTCCGGAAGGCCGGCCTCGCGCTCGCGTATTAGGAACTCTTCGAACAGCAGCGCGTGGCGCGCGACCAGCGCAGCGTCCTCGCCGAAGCGATAGGTCAGAAATTCGTCGCGCATGGAAAGCAGGCACGAGGGCTCGAGGCCCACGATCGCCACACCGCGGCGCGCGAACGGCAGCAGCGCGTCAAGCGTGCGCCGCGCTTCCGCCTTCGCCTCGTCGACGAGCCCCACGGAGAGGAAGGTCCGGCCGCAGCACAACGGCCGCTCGCCCGCAACGGCGTTCAGGTGCACGCGATAGCCCACGGCCTCGAGCACGCGGCGCGCCGCGCGCGCGCTGTCGGTGCCAAAGTAGTTGGTGAAGGTGTCGACGAACAGGACCACTTCGCGCGTGGCGTCGTCCGCCGGCTTCTGCCTCGCGGCGCCGCGCAGGTAGTCGCCCCGCCAGCGCGGGAGGCTGCGCCGCGACGAGAAGCCGAGCAACCATTCCGACAGCTCTGGCACGCCCGGAATACGGTCGCGCAGATTCGCGAGCCCGCGGAGGCCGACGATGTGCGGCGCGTAGCGCGGCAGGTATGCGATCGCCCGCTCGCTCCAGGAGAGGCCATGGCGAGTGCGGTACGCGGCAAGCGCTTCGATCTTGAGCCGCGCCATGTCGACACCCGTCGGGCACTCGCGCTTGCAGCCCTTGCACGACACGCACAGCTCGAGCGCGGCGTGCACCGCCTCACCCGCTAGATCTTCATCGCCGAGCTGGCCGGTGAGTGCGAGCCGCAGGGTGTTGGCCCGCCCCCGCGTGGTGTGCTGCTCGTCGCGCGTCACGCGATAGCTCGGACACATCGTCCCGGCGTCGAACTTGCGGCAGTGGCCGTTGTTGTTGCACATTTCGACCGCCTTGGCGAGCCCGCATGAGTCGTCACCGCCGGTGCCCGGCGCGCTCTCACGGCCAGACAGGGCGTCGCGATCGACGTCCCACGCCGACCAGTCGAGCCGCGGCACGAGCGTGGCGCGCCGGTAGCCAGGACTGAAGCGGAAGAGTGTCGCATCGTCCATCTTCGGCGGGGAGACGATCTTGCCAGGGTTCATGCGGTTGCCCGGATCGAACAGCGCCTTGATTTCGGCGAACGCGTTGCCGATCCTCGGCCCGAACTGCCACGCGACCCATTCCCCGCGGCACAACCCGTCGCCGTGCTCGCCGGAGTACGCGCCCTTGTATTCGCGCACCATCGCGGAGGCTTCCTCGGCGATCGCGCGCATCTTGGCCGCGCCGTCGCGGCGCATGTCGAGGATCGGCCGCACGTGCAGCGTGCCCACGCTGGCGTGCGCGTACCACGTTCCCTGGGTGCCGTGCTTGCGAAAAATCTCGGTCAGGCGCTCCGTATACTCGGCGAGATGCTCGAGCGGCACGGCGCAATCCTCGATGAACGAGACCGGCTTGCCGTCGCCCCTCATCGACATCATGATGTTGAGCCCGGCCTTGCGCACCTCCCACAGCGCTTTCTGTGCCGCCGGCTCGACGATCATCACGACAGCACCGGGGAGCCCCAAGTCGGCGGTCAGCTCAACGAGCCGTTCGAGCCTCTCGTTCTGCGCCGCGGCGTCGGCGCCCGCGAACTCGACCAGCAGGATCGCCTCGGGCTCTGCGACGAGCGCGCGCTCGATGATCGTCCGGAACGCGGGGTTGGCGCGCCCGAGATCGATCATCGTACGATCGACCAGCTCGACGGCGGTGGGCTTCAGCTCGACGATATCGCGCGCGGCTTCCATCGCTCGATAGAAACTCGGGAAATTGACCACGCCCAGCACCTTGTGCGCAGGCAGCGGCGCGAGCTGGAGCGTGAGACCCGAAAAATACGCCAGCGTGCCTTCGGATCCGACCAGCAAATGCGCCAGATTAACCGCACCGTCGGCGGTGTACGGACGCACACTCTGCGGGTTGAAGACGTCGAGGTTGTAGCCGCCGACGCGCCGCAGCACGCTCGGGAACGTCCGCGCGATCTCGTCGCGCTCACGCGCGCCGATCGCCGTGAGCCCTGCGACGAGCTCGCCCGGCCGGCCCGTGCGTAGCATCGCGTCGAGCGGCCCGAACGAGACTTCGCTCCCATCGGCGAGGATCGCCTCGATGCCGAGCACGTTGTGCACCATGTTGCCGTATTCGATCGAGCGCGAGCCGCAGGAGTTGTTCCCGGCCATGCCGCCGATCGTCGCTTGCGCGGAGGTGCTGACGTCGACCGGAAACCACAACCCGTACGGCTGCAGAGCCGCATTCAGCTGATCGAGCACGACCCCGGGTTGCACGGTGATCGTCATCGCATCGCGGTCCAATGCGCCGATCCTGTTCAACGCCTTGCTGTGATCGACGACGAGCGCTTCGCCGATCGTCTGCCCGCATTGCGACGAGCCCGCGCCGCGAGCGAGCAGCGGCGCGCCCTCCGCTCGCGCGACGTCGAGCGCCGCGCGGAGGTCGGCCTCGTCGCAAGGCACGACGACGCCGATAGGAAAGATCTGGTAGATCGACGCGTCGGTGGCGTAGCGCCCGCGCGAGGCGGCGTCGAACAGGACCTCGCCGCGGCACGCCGCGCGCAGGCGCCGCGCCAGCTGCGAGGCGTCGAAAGCGCGCGCGAGGCGCGCGTCCATCCGTACGGCGTGCTCGTTGGGCGCGTTCACTCCGGACACCTAGGGAGCCTGCAACCTTGCCGCGCCGAGCGCATCGGGACGGCGCAACCCGTATAAAATAGGCTCTAGCGTCCTATTCCGCAAATTCCCGCGATCGTCCGCAGACGGGAACCCAGCCACCGACAGCAGCCTTGGCCACCGAACCGACCCTCGCGCTCGCGCGCTTTGTCTCCGCTG
>JBGPYP010000122.1:0-7535 GCA_041493285.1 Casimicrobiaceae bacterium | reverse complement strand
GCGGCGACCACCGCGTCGGTGTGCTCGAAGCTGTTCGGCTCCGGGAGCTGGCGCGGAAGATAGAGCAGCGCCTGCGTGGCATAGTCGAAGGGGCTGTCCCAGCAGCCGGTGGTGGCATCGGCGAGGCCGAGTTCGCGCCGGTAGAGCGTGAAGTCGCCGTTGACCGCCAGCGTCGCCGACGTGAATATCCACGAGCGCGCGCTGCCCGCGATCTGGCGCGCGAAAACCTCGGCGATCGAAAGCGGTGAAGCGTGGAGCTGCCAGCCGTGCGGGGTGACGTCGAGCCAGCGGATCCACTCCGGATCGTCGCCATCGCGCCAGCGTGCCAGGCGCGCGGCGGCCTCGGTCGCCCGCTTCGCGCATTGCGCCAGCTCGTCGCTGCGCTCCGCCTGCCGTCCCAGCTCGGAAGCAAGCGCGTCGAGCGCGGCGGCGAGCGCGTCGAGCGCGGCGGCGAAGTCCGGACGCTGCAGCGCTTCGGCCTGCGGCCGCTTCCCCGGCGTTTCTCCTGCCGCGAGTTTCACCCGCCGCAGCGCCTGCGCCACACCCTGCGCGGCGTCGGGGAGCGGCGCGTAGTCGCGCGCGACCTTGAGTGCCTCGATCTCGGCATCGCGCGCAAGCTCGCCGACCTGGCCCGCGGTGATCTCCTCGCCGAAAAACAGCGTCGCGGTGTCCGGCAGCTGGTGCGCTTCGTCGAGGATCACCGTGTTGCATTTGGGCAGCAGGTCGGCGAGGCCTTCGTCTTTCAGCACGATGTCGGCGAAAAAAAGATGATGATTGATGACGACAACGTCGGCGGCGAGCGCTTCCTTGCGCGCGTTCATGACGAAACACTCGCCGTAATGCGGGCACTCGCCGCCGAGGCAGTTCTCGCGCGTGGAGGTGACCTGCGCCCAGATGCCGGCGTTGTCGGGCACGTCGGCGAGTTCCGCCTTGTCCCCGCTTCCCGACGTGCGCGCGAAGGACTCGATCCGTTTGAGGTAACGGACGTCGGCCCGCGACGCGAAGCTGTCTTGCAGCCGCGCGCGTTCGAGGTGGTAGTGGCAGACGTAGTTGGCCCGACCCTTGAGCAGCGCGACGGTGACCGGGACCTTCAGCGCGTCGCGCACCAGAGGCAGGTCGCGGTTGAAGAGTTGGTCCTGGAGCGTCTTGGTCCCGGTCGAAACGATGACCTTGCCGCCCGAGAGCAAGGCGGGGACGAGATACGCGAACGTCTTACCGGTTCCGGTCCCGGCCTCGGCGACGAGCTGACCGCCTTCGTCGATCGCGCGGGCGACCGCTTCGGCCATCGCGAGCTGATCCGCGCGCAGGCGGTAGGCGGGAAGCTCGCGTGCAAGCGGACCCGCCGGGCCGAATATGCGCGCGAGATCGATCGCCACGTTGGCGTTGCCTCGGGCCCCACCCACGTCGCCGCCGGCATGCGGCGGCGCTCGAAGCGTTGCGTTACTCAGGGGCTCGTCTTCTTGCGCGTGGAAGCCCGCGCCGCTTTGGCCGTTGCCGGCGCCGGCTTGGCCGACGCTTCGACCAGCGCGCGGATGGCCTTGATCCGCTCGAAGAAGTCACCGTAGGGACGCGCGACACGCTGCTTGTAGCCTTCCTCGGTCTCTTCGGGTCCCGGCACGAGCTTCGCCAGGCTGTCGAGCCACGCGTCGTAGAGCTGCCGGATGCTCTGGACTTCCTCCTTGCTGCGCACGGCTTCGCGCAGCGCAGCCTGGTAAGGGCGGGCGAGCGAGATCTTGTGCTTGTCGATGCAGTACTCGGTCTTCGCGCCGTGGACGCCTTCCTGAGCGCCGGCGAGGCCGAACTCGATGATCTCGATGCTCTTGATGTGGCGGCACATCGTGTACGTCTGCGGTACCGCTTCGAGGAAGCAGTCCATGCCGCTCCCCTTCGCGGTCGTCGGGCAGATGTACGGATCGACCTTGTCCAACGCGGACGCGACGTTCGAGACCAGCGCTCCGAAGAGCAGCAGCAAGGCGAAGGGAACGTGGCGCATGGCGAGCCAATGCTACCGTGCGCGCCGCGTCGGCTCAAGAGGCGATCGTGTTACGCGCGGGCAGGGTGATGCAGACCGTCGCGAGCAGGGTCGGATGCCTCATTTGCCAACTGAGGACCCGGAGCGAGGCGCGACACGATACAGAACAAGTACGGCGAGTGCTGAGCGAGGACGCAACGAAGCAGACGGCCCGCGCAGCGGGGCTGCATCAGCCTGCTAGAGCGTGACGCCGCCGGAGACTTCTATTACCGCGCCGTTGATGTAGCTCGCTTCGTCGGATGCGAGCCAGGCGTAGGTGTTGGCGATTTCCTCGGGCCGCCCAAGGCGTCCCATCGGGACCTTTTCCTCGATCGACTTCAAAACTTTCTCGGGGATCGAATCGAGAATCTGCGTCGCGATGAACCCGGGGCAGATCGCATTGGCGCGAATACCCTTGCCGCCGAGTTCGCGCGCCCAGGTCTTGACCATGCCGATGACGCCGAACTTGGTCGCGGCGTAGTTGGTCTGCCCGAAGTTCCCGTAGAGCCCCACGATCGACGAAGCGTTGAGGATACAGCCCGAATTCTGCTGCAACATGATGTCGACGACCGCCTTGGTGCAGTTGTATACGCCCTTGAGATTGACGTCGATAACGCGTTCGAACTGATCGTCGGTCATCTTGCTCAAGCGGGCGTCCTGCACGATGCCCGCGTTGTTGACCAGGGTGTCGATGCGCTGCCAAGCGAACATCACACCCTCGACCATCCGCGCGATGCTTTCCTTGTCGGTGACGTCGACCTGGAACCCGAGCGCTTCGCCGCCGAAACCGCGGATTTCGGCCAGCGTTTCGGCCACGGACGTCATATTGATGTCGCAGACCGCGACCTTGGCACCTTCCTTGGCGAACTTGACTGCGGTGGCCCTGCCGATACCTTGACCGCCGCCGGTGATGATGGAGATTTTGCCCTGAAGCCGTTGCGAGCCGTTGCCGTTGAGACCGTTACCGTTGACACCGCTGCCGTTCAGGCCCATGCGTTTCCTCTCGAACCCCCGTAGGCGATCCAGGGTTCCCGCCCCTGTTGCACCGCAGCGGATTCTGCACGTTTTGATTGCGACGCACAATATGGTAATTCGACGAAATCGTCACGCCGTTCAAACGCTGTTGCGTTTTTGGCGATCGACGCTAAAACAAATACTTACGTTGTCTGATCCGTGACTTATCCCCAATGCTCGCGCCGGTCACCCGGGGACGGCTCGGGGGCGGACCCGGCTTCCTTGCTGCGGCCCACCAGTCGGAAGAGTGGGCGCACACTAACGTCGCACTCGGTTCACCCCGGCTGCCAGGACTCGATCACGATCTGGAGGGAGTCGAGGCCCTGGAAGTGGTTGACCTCGGGCCGATATGCGGCCCGGATGCACGGCGGCAGAGGGCCAGGTTCGTTGAAAACGATCGCGGCCAGACGCCCGCCGGAGCCGGAGATTGCAAGCCTGACGTGCTTGCCGCCGACGACGCGTTGCTCCAGCACCGCGAATTCGCCCTCGAACAGCGGCGGGGGGAAGCCCTGACCCCATACCTGAGCGCTGATGTCCCGCGCGAGGCCCAGTGTCAACTCGCCGTCTTCGAGCTCACCGTCGGTCTCGAGCGTGCGCCGCAACGCGGCCGGAGAAAGCCATTCGCGCGCAACGCGCTCGAACTCTGCAGAAAAACGCGGCAGCTCGTCTTCCGCAAGGCTCAGCCCCGCCGCGAAGGCGTGGCCGCCGAAGCGATCGATCGCGCCCGGCGCGCGCTTGGCGACCAGGTCCAGCGCGTCGCGCAAGTGGAATCCGGCGATAGCCCGCCCGGAGCCGCGGAGTTCGCCGTCGCCGGCGCGCGCGAACACGATGGTCGGGCGATGGAAGCGGTCCTTCAGCCGTGACGCGACGATGCCGACCACGCCCTGATGCCACTCCGGCTTGTAGACGCAAAGCGTGTATTGGTCTGCCGCGATCGTTGGCTCGAGGTCGTCGAGCGCTTGGCTTTGCATCGCCGCCTCGACCTCGCGCCGCTCGCGGTTGAGGCGGTCGAGCTCGGCGGCCAGCGGCGCGGCGACATGCTCATCCGGTGCGAGCAGGCAGGCAATCCCGACTGTCATGTCGGCAAGGCGGCCCGCCGCATTGAGCCGCGGCCCCGCGACGAAGCCGAGGTCGTACGCAGTCGCGCGCGCGGGGTCGCGTCCGGCGGCGGCGAACAGCGCGCGCACGCCCGGCTGCATGTGTCCGGCGCGAATGCGCTGCAAGCCCTGGCCGACGAGGATGCGGTTGGTGTGGTCGAGCTTCACGACGTCGGCGACGGTGCCCAGCGCGACCAGATCCAGCAACGCTGCCAGATTGGGCTCGGTTTTCCCGACGAAGTCTCCGCGCTCGCGCAGCAGCGCGCGCAACGCGGCGAGCACGTAGAACATCACGCCCACGCCGGCGAGATGCCGGCTCGGGAACACGCAACCAGGCTGGTTGGGGTTGACGATCAACTCGGTCGCGGGCAACTCCGGGCCAGGCAGGTGATGATCCGTGATCAGCACTTCGATGCCGCGCGAGCGTGCCGCAGCCACGCCCTCGACGCTGGCGATCCCGTTGTCGACGGTGATGATCAACGCGGGCTCGCGCTCTCCTGCGAGCGCGACGATCTCGGGGGTCAGCCCGTAGCCGAACTCGAAGCGGTTGGGCACGAGGAAATCGACGCGTGCGCCCATCGCGCGCAGTCCCAGCATGCCGACCGCACACGCGGTGGCGCCGTCGGCGTCGTAATCGGCGACGATCACGAGCTGCTCGCGGCGGTCGATCGCGCGGGCGAGCCGCGCCGCTGCGGCATCGATACCCTTGAGCGCGGTCCACGGCGGCAGGCCCGCGAGGTCGAGATCGAGTTCGGCGGGCGAACGCACGCCGCGCGCGGCGTAGACGCGCGCGAGCACCGGTGTGATGCCTGCCGCCGCCAACGCCGCGGCGCACTCGGGGATGGCGCGCCGCACGATCTCCACGATCAGGCCGCGCCGAGGTCGGGTGCGAACGCGGCGAGCAGCCGCGAGAATCGCGGCGGCGAGAACCGCGCGCGCCAGCGCCGTGCCAGCGAGGATCGCCGCACCGCGAAACGAAACGCGCGTTGGCGTCCGCCGACGATCAGCTCGACTTCGCGCACCCGTCCGGCATTGAGCGCGCGCTCGACCGGCGCCAGCCACGCCCGATCGATCGCGGCGAGCCGCGCCATGGCATCACCGGCATCGATCGGCGCGAGCCAGACCGCCGCCGTCTCGACGTCCGGCAACGCGTCGAAGTGTGCCGGCACCGACGCAACGTCGATCGCGCTGCCGCACGCCAGATCGCGGACGTGTCCCTGATCGGCGAAGATCGCCGCGGCCGGGGCCGGGCGCTGCTGGTCCGTACCTCCGCCCCACAGCCAGATGCTGTTGACCGGCGCAAGGCGCTCTTGCTCGCGCCTGCGATTGACGGCGTGCTCGAACAGAAGCATCTGCAACTCGTTTTGCCAGCGCCGCCAGCGCGCTGCATCCGCGCCGGCCGGCAGAAACGCGAACAGTGACGCACCGAGCGCCGCCTCGGGCGGCCGCGTCGTGAGTCGCTGCGCTTGCTCGATGCGCACGAACCAGTGTGTAGGCGTCGGTGCGAAGAACCGGGCACCGTCGGCCGCAAAATGAGCGTTCACGGCGGCGAGCAGCGATTGCGCATCCGGCGCGGCGAGATCGTCGACGAGTCCGGAGAGCCGCACGTCGTCCTGGCCGACGCTGAGCGTCGCCGGCTCGGCGCAAAGCCAATATGCGCGTTCCGGGTCGATACCTGCCGCGCGTGCGAGCCATGGCGCGACCGGCCAGTCGCTCTGTTTGGCGATACCGCAGGTCCGACAGGCGCTCGCCAGCAGACCGTCGTCTTCGATCGCCGGAGAGCCGCCCGCGGCGAGCAGCCGCGACAATGCAGGCGCGCGCGGGTCGACGGAGGCGAGCACGGATGCTGGCCAGTCGAGTGGGCCGGGAACGACCAGAGTCAACTGCATGCAGGAACGCGGAGAACGCGGGCGAGTACGCACCGAGTCTAGCATGCGCCGGGATGCGCTCTGTTTGTTGCACACTGGCGCGCGGGAAACGCATCCGCACGGGAGTGACACATGCAGCAACGTTTCGCCGCCGGAAAGGCCTGATGCTCTACGAGCTTGTCGTCGGATTGCGCTACACCCGTGCGCGCCGCGGCTCCGGCCGCAACGCCTTCGTATCCTTCATCGCGGCAGTCTCGATGCTCGGCATCGCGCTAGGCGTCGCGGCGCTGATCGTCGTGCTGTCGGTGATGAACGGGTTCCAGGAGGAGCTGCGCACGCGCATCCTGGCGGTCGCGTCGCACATCGAGATCCGCGGCCTCAACGGCGCCCTCGCCGACTGGCAGAGCGTTGCGCGCGCCGTGCAGACCAACCCGCACGTGAAAGCCACCGCGCCGTACGTGTTCGGACAGGCGATGCTCTCGACGGGCGAGGTCAACCGCGGTGCACTGATTCGCGGCATCGACCCGAAGCTCGAGCAGACGGTTGCGGACTTCGGCGCGCACATGCACCAGGGCGCGCTTTCCGACCTCAAGCCGGGCGAGTTCGGTATCGTGCTCGGCGCGGAACTGGCACGCGCGCTCGGCGTGCGCCTCGGCGACAGCGTCGTGGTCATCACGCCTCAGGGTACGGTGACGCCGGCGGGCACGCTGCCGCGGGTCAAGAGCTTCCACGTCATCGGGGTGTTCGAGATCGGGATGTTCGAATTCGACAGCGGGCTCGCGCTCATCCATCTTGCCGATGCGCAGAAACTCTATCGCCTTGGCGACACGGTGAGCGGCGTGCGGCTCAAGCTCGACGATCTGTTCGCCGCGCCGGGCGTCGCGCGGGAGCTTTTGCCCGCGCTGCCGTTCGACGCCGAGGTGCGCGACTGGACGCTCTCCCACGCCAACTTCTTTCGCGCGGTGGCGATCGAGAAGCGGATGATGTTCCTGATCCTGACGCTGATCGTCGCGGTCGCCGCGTTCAACATCGTCTCGGCGCAGGTGATGGTCGTGACCGACAAACAGGCCGACATCGCCATCCTGCGCACGCAGGGTGCGTCGCCGGCGAGCATCCTGGCGATCTTCGTGATCCAGGGTGCGCTGGTCGGAACCAGCGGGACGCTGCTCGGCGTGGCCGGCGGCCTCGCGCTCGCCTTCAATATCGAGACCGTCGTACCGTTCGTCGAGCGCCTGCTCGGCGTCCAGTTCCTCGACAAGACCGTGTACTACATCAGCGAGCTGCCGTCGCAGGTGCAGCGCGCCGATGTGATCCTCGTCGCGGCGATCGCCTTGGTGCTCACGCTCCTGGCGACTCTTTATCCGAGCTGGCGGGCCGCGCGAGTCAATCCCGCAGAGGCGCTGCGCTATGAGTAGGATTGGGCCCGCGCCAGTGCTCGAATGCCGCGATCTGCGCAAGACCTACCGCGGCGGCCCGCTCGACGTGCCGGTGCTGCTCGGCGTCGATTTCGCGGTCACTCCCGGGGAGCGCGTGGCGATCGTCGGC
>JBGPYP010000232.1:0-4247 GCA_041493285.1 Casimicrobiaceae bacterium | reverse complement strand
GTGAGGGGGGCAGCGCCGTGATCATTGGTTTACCCCCACGGTTGCGGCTCCCGCCGCTGCGCGGCCCCCGTGGAGGCGTTGCGTCTCCCAACGCCGCGGCCTGCAAGGCCGATTCGCGCCTTGGGGCGGCCCTGCGGCGCTCATGGCTTGCCCTCCTTGATGGCTGCCGGATGGAGGTTGTCTTCCATCGCGTAGACGTTCATGTCTTCCACGCCCTCGACGTGCGCGACGTCATGGTGCGGCAGCTCGCCGGTGCGCGCGAACGACCACGCCACCTGCAGGAAGCGGAAGCACATCAGGTAGGAGCCGAGCGGAATGCACAGGTACACGATCCACTTCGGCATCTCGAGGTCGGGCGAGGTCGAGTCTGTGTGCGCGATGTCCCAGACGAAGCCCGTCGCGAGCGTGCCGACGATGCCGGTGAACAGCGCCCCTGCACCGAGCCCGAACAACACGTAGAGCTTGCGCGTACGGCCCGGCAGCCGGTTGATCATGACGTCGACGCCAACGTGGATGCCGGTGCGCACGCCGTACGCTGCACCGAACTTTGCCATCCACACGAACATGTAGATGCAAAGCTCCTGCGCCCACGACAGGTCGATCTTGAGGAGCCAGTCCTGCACCACCGGGATCGGCGCGCCCGCCGCGTAGCGGTGCACGACGGCGACGAAGATGACCAGCGTGGCCGCGCCCATCAGAAACGCGATCAGCCACTCCTCGAGGTGATCGAGAATCTTCACGCCTCTCCTCCCTCCGCGGCGCTGTTTACCGGCGCGACAATGGCACGCGCCGTCGTCACCGGCGCACGTGCCGGGATTCCGTTACGCCACGCCACCACCAAGGCGCGGGCGTGCCATCATGGCTTGAATCCCGTCTCCTTGTACACCTCGGCGAGGATGTCCTTGCTGACGCGCGCCTCGTTCTCTTTGTGGACGGAAACCAGCGCTTTCTTCATCTGCGCCTTCTCGTCCGCGGTCAGCGTGATGATCTGCGTCTTTCCGCTCTTGCGTACGGCCTCGAGCGCATCGTCGTTTTCCTTCTTGGCGATGTCGTTCGCGTACTTGGTGGCGTCCTTCATCGCGCCGTCGAGCGCGGTGCGGATGTCGGCGGGCAGACCGTCCCAGAACTTCTTGTTCACGATCACCGCGTACTCGATCACGCCGTGTTCCGTCAGCGCGAAGTACTTTTGCACTTCATGCATCTTCTGCGTGTAGAAGTTGGACGGCGGATTCTCGGTCCCGTCGACCACGCCGGTCTGCAGCGCTTGGTAGACCTCGGAGAAGGCCATCACCTGCGGGATCGCGCCCAGCGCCTTGATCTCGTCGCCGAGCACCTTGGAGGACTGGATGCGCATCTTGAGACCCTTGTAGTCCGCAGGAACCTTGATCGACCTGTTTGCGCTGAAGTCCTTGAACCCGTTATCCCAGAACGCGAGGCCGGTGATGCCCTTGCTCTCGAGCTTCTGGAACAGCGTCTTGCCGACGGGTCCCTCCGTAACCTTGTGCAGGTCGGCGAAGCTGTCGAAGATGTACGGCAGGTCGAACACCTCGAACTCGCGCACGCCCAAGGGGCCGAACTTGGCGACCGATGGCGCCAGCATCTGCACCGAGCCGAGCTGCAGCGCTTCCATTTCCTCACCGTCCTTGAATAGCGAGCTGTTCGGATACACCTCCACCTTGACTCGGCCTTTGGTGCGCTCCTCGGCGAGCTTCTTGAAGTATTCGGCGCCCTTGCCCTTCGGCGTGTCCAGGGCGACGACGTGGCTGAACTTGATGACGATCGGTTGTTGGGCGAGAGCGGTGCCCGCCAGCGCGAGCAGTGCTGCCGCGGCGAGCGCGACGCAAGATCGGAAACTCATCGATTCCTCCGGGGGATGGATGCCAGGGCAATATCTTCGAATTATCCGAGCATTTAGCCCCGGGACCTTGAGCCTTGTCAATCCGCGTGCATCCGGCCCCGTGTCGGGTTTTCAGGTCGCCAGTCGACTGTCCACCCGGCCTCGTCCGGTGCGGCCTGGAACGGGAGCGCGACACCGATGCCAGGCACCGCGGCAAGCTCGTCGCCGGACCAGATCAACGGCAGTGACGCTCGCTCCCACGGTGGCATGCGCGCGTCCTGCAGCAGCTTTTTGACGGCGTGCGTGGGCCGGTTTGCGGCGAGGCGGATGCGCTCGCCGCCGCCGCGCGACCGCAGTGTCACCCGCGCGAGCTTGGCGGCCGCGAGCCCGGCGCCGAGCGAGCGTTCGAAGACGAGTGTGCCGCCGGGAAGTCGCACTTCGGTCTCGCCGTCCCAGATGCGCTCGTAGGGCGCTGCAGCCGGCGCATGGACCGCGACGCGCCCGCGATGACGGCCGATCTCCGCGCGGTCCTGCCCGATGCGGATTCGTGCGTCCTCGCCCGCGTCGACGAGCTGTCGCAGCATCTCGGAAAGCCGTGCTTCGGACGGCGGCCGCAATCCTTCCCCGCGTAGGAACCAGCGAAGCAGGTTGCGCGCCCGCGCGGGCGACAGCGCGGCCAGGCGCGCGCGCGAAAGGCCGGTCGCATCGACGGCTCCGGCCGCGTCGAGGGCGGCCAGATCGTCCGCGAGCGCCGCGGCTTCCGCTTGGTTGCGCGCTGCGCGGACGAGCGTCGCCGGGTAGCCGGCGAAATGCGCGGCGAGAAGCGGCGCGATGTCGCAGCGAATGAGGTTGCGCGCGTGCCGGCGGTCCGCGTTGCTCTCGTCCTCGATCCACGCCAGATCACGCGCACTCGCATAGATGGCGAGCGTCTCGCGCGCAAATCCCAGCAGCGGCCGCAGCAACGCAGGACGCCCCGGCCGGAACACCGGCATCGCGGCCAGGCCCAGCGGGCCGGCGCCGCGGAGGAGTTGCAGCAGCACCGTCTCCGCCTGATCGTCGGCGTGATGCGCAAGCGCGATCACGTCGACGTCCGCGGCGGAGAGACGCTCGTAGCGCGCGTTGCGCGCTTGTGCCTCCAGGCTTAAGCCCCGCTCGCGCGACAAGCGCAGCCGATGCGTGGTCAGCGGCACCTGGTGCGCCGCGCATTGCGCGGCGCAGAAATCGGCCCAGCGCTCCGCGTTGGGCGACAGTCCATGGTGGACGTGAATCGCCGACAGCGTGAACGGGTGCCGCACGGCGACCGCTGCGGCAGCATCGAGCAGCACCATGGAATCGATCCCGCCGGAGAGCGCGATGGCCACACTCGCGCCCGGATCCGCGTGCTCGGCGAGCGCCGCGCCGAGAGCCGCGTCCACGGCAGCGACGGCGGCGGCCGGGTCAGCTCGCGGTGAGTTCCTTGAACTTGCCATAGCCGAGCAGCTTGTCCTCGCGCGCGTCGAGCAGCACGTCGAGCGGCTGCTCCTGCACGTGGCGCAGCGCCTCGGTCAGGGCCTTCTTGAGCGTCACCATCAGCGCCGCGTGGTCCCGGTGCGCGCCGCCGAGCGGCTCGGTGAGGACCTTATCGATGAGGCCGAGCGTTTTCAGGCGCGGCGCCGTGATGGCCAGTGTCTCGGCGGCTTCCTCCGCGTGCTTGGCCGACTTCCATAGGATCGACGCACAGCCTTCGGGCGAGATGACCGAATATGTCGCGTACTGGAGCATTAACGTCACGTCGCCGATCGCGATCGCGAGTGCGCCTCCCGAGCCGCCTTCACCGATGACTGTGACGATGATCGGCGTGCGCAATCCCGCCATCTCGTACAGGTTGCGCCCGATCGCCTCGGATTGGCCGCGCTCCTCGGCGCCGATGCCCGGGAACGCGCCCGGAGTGTCGACGAAGGTGAACAACGGCAGCCCGAACTTGGCTGCAAGCTTCATCAGCCGCAGCGCCTTGCGGTAGCCTTCCGGGCGCGGCATGCCGAAGTTGCGAAAGATCTTTTCCTTGGTGTCGCGCCCCTTCTGGTGGCCGACGACCATGCACGGCGCGCCGTTGAAACGCACCAGGCCGCCGACGATGGCCGCATCGTCGGCGTAGCTGCGGTCGCCGTGCAGCTCGTGGAAGTCGGTGAACATGCCGGCGATGATGTCGAGCGTGTACGGCCGCTGTGGATGGCGCGCCACTTGCGCGACCTGCCAGGCGGTCAGCTTGCCGTAGATGTCCTTGGTGAGCTGCTGGCTTTTCTTCTGCAGCCGACTGATCTCGTCGGAGATGTCGACCGCCGAGTCCTCATGGACATAGCGCAGCTCGTCGATCTTGGCCTGCAGATCGGCAATCGGCTGCTCGAAGTCGAGGAAGGTTTGCTTCATCAGG
>JBGPYP010000304.1:0-3305 GCA_041493285.1 Casimicrobiaceae bacterium | reverse complement strand
TCTCGGCCGTGTTGCTGTAAGCCGAACGCGGCTCACGCGATCGAGTTGCGTTGTCGCACGCACTCGAACAGACACACCGCCGCGGCGGCCGCCGCGTTGAGCGATTCGAAGCCGCCCGGCATCGGGATGGTGACGTGCTGGGTCGACGCGTCGCGCAGCGCCCCCGAGAGTCCGGCGCCTTCGTTGCCGATCGCGACCGCGATGGGTTGCGCGAGATCCGCCTCGAAGAGCGATTCGCCGCCCGCTGCGACCGCCCCAACGACCCGGCCGCGATAGCCGCGCGCCCAGGCCGCGAGGTCCACGTCCTCGTAGATTTCCAGATGAAAGTGCGCGCCCTGCCCCGCGCGCAGCACCTTGGGCGACCACGCGAACGCGCATTGTGGCGACAGAAAAACCTGCGCAACGCCCGCCGCTGCGGCGCTGCGCAGGATCGATCCGACGTTGCCGGGATCCTGCACGTCTTCGAGCAGCAAGCAGAAGTCGGCCGCGCTTCGGACTGGCGGCTGCGGTGTCGGGACGACCGCCAGCACGCCGACGGCGGCCGGCAGCTGCGCCAGCGCGTTCCACGCCGGTCCGGCAACCACGATCGTGTGCGTCGCCGGAACGCTCCCCAGCAGCGCCCGCACCGCGGGCCGCTCGCGCGCCGCCTCCGCGACGATCAAACTCTCCGGCGGCCCGATACGCTGAATGTACGCGCCCACAAGGTGCTCGCCTTCGAGCACGCAGCGCCCCGCCTTGCGCCGCTCGCGCGACGAGGCGATCAGGCGAACGGCTTCCTTGAGGCGTGGATTGTCGCGCGAGGTGATGCGCGGCATCGGGATGCGCCGGGAGTCGTCCCTTAGCGTCCTGGCTGGACGGTCGGCTTCTTCGTCGCGGCGGGAGCCGGCGTGCCCGCGGGGAGCTGGAAGAACACTTCGTCCTGCCGGATCATGCCCAGCTCGGAACGGGCGCGCTCCTCGATGGCTTCGTAACCCTGCTTGAGATCGCGAACGTCGGCGTCGAGCGCTTCGTTGCGCGCCTTAAGTTCCGCGTTGGCCTGGCGTTGCACCGCGACCTGGCGATCGAGCTCGCGCACCTGGAGCCAGCCCCCCTTGCCGAGCCACATCGGATATTGCAGCGCCAGGATCAGCAGCACGAAGACGATGGCGAGGACCCGCATAGCGGCTACTTCAATTGATGAAACGCCGCACGCCCGGGATAGCTCGCCACGTCGCCCAGGTCTTCCTCGATGCGCAGGAGCTGGTTGTACTTGGCGATGCGGTCGGAGCGCGACAGCGACCCGGTCTTGATCTGGCCCGCGTTGGCGCCCACCGCAATGTCGGCGATCAGGCTGTCCTCGGTCTCGCCCGACCGATGCGAAATGACCGTGGTGTACCCAGCGCGCAGCGCCATGCCGATCGCCGCAAAGGTTTCGGTCAGCGTGCCGATCTGGTTGATCTTGATCAGGATCGAGTTGGCGACGCCCTTGGCGATCCCCTGCTTCAGGATCTTGGTACGGGTCACGAAGATGTCGTCGCCGACGAGCTGCACCTTCTTCCCCAGCCTGTCGGTCAGGAGCTTCCAGCCGTCCCAATCGTCCTCGGCCATGCCGTCCTCGATCGAGATGATCGGATATTTGTCCGCCCAGGTCGCCAGATAGTCGACCATCTGCGAGCGCGTGAGCTTCGCGCCCTCGCCTTCGAGCTCGTACATGCCGTCCCGGTAATACTCCGATGCGGCACAGTCGATCGCGAGTGCGATGTCGGTCCCTGCCGTGTAGCCAGCCTTGTCGATCGCCTCGAGCAGCAGCTGCAGCGCGGCTTCGTTCGACGCGAGATTGGGCGCGAAGCCGCCTTCGTCGCCGACGGTCGTCGCCATGCCTTTGGCGTCGATCAGCTTCTTGAGCGTCTGGAAAACCTCCGCGCCGTAGCGCAGCGCCTCGCGGAACGTCGGCGCGCCGAGCGGCACCAGCATGAACTCCTGCATGTCGATGCTGTTGTTGGCGTGCGCGCCGCCGTTGATCACGTTCATCAGCGGCACCGGCAGCGCCATCTCGCCGGCACCCCCGAGATAGCGATACAACGGCAGCGTCGATTCTTCCGCCGCGGCCTTCGCCACCGCGCACGACACTGCGAGAATCGCGTTGGCGCCAAGCCTGCCCTTGTTCTCGGTCCCGTCGAGATCGATCATCGTCCGGTCGACGAACGCCTGTTCGGACGCATCGAGCCCGATGATCGCCTCGCAGATCTCGGTGTTGACGTGCTCGACTGCTTTCTGCACGCCCTTTCCGCCGTAGCGCGCGGGATCGCCGTCGCGCAGCTCGATCGCCTCCTTCGAGCCGGTCGACGCACCCGAAGGGACGGCAGCGCGGCCGCTGATACCCGACTCGAGCACGACGTCCGCTTCGATCGTGGGATTGCCGCGCGAATCGAGAATCTCGCGGGCGATGACATCGACGATGGCGCTCATGGTTTCTCCAGAATGGTCGTTGCCGCGGTGGCGCTCAACCGGCAGCCTCGTAATCGCAGATGAGCCAGTCGGCGATCTCGCGCTCGATCGCGACCACCTCCTGATGTTTCGTGTTCGGGCCGTAGGCGTCGAGATCGGCACGCGTCGCGAACGCCATGTTGACGCCGAAATCGTACGCGATCGGCCGATTCGTCGTGTTCCATCCGAACTCGAAGCGGACGATCCCCGTGCAATATTGGGGCAAGGCCCTGAACCCTGCCTCCCATGTCTGCACGCGCGGATCGTCCCGCGTGACGCCGGGCTTCAGCTTGATCAGAACCAGGTGGACGAACATCGGTGGTCTCCGCTCGACAGCATCGCCTCAGCGTGCGGCCATCATCGCGACTTCGGGGAAGCCCGCGCGTTTGACGGTCGCATCGACTTCGGCCAGCGTCTCCAGCAGCTCGCGCATCCGCGCGAGCGGCCACGCGTTCGGCCCGTCGGAAAGCGCCTTGTCCGGATCGGGATGCGTCTCCATGAAGATGCCCGCGACGCCCGCCGCGACGGCAGCGCGGGCGAGGACCGGCACGAACTCGCGCTGCCCGCCGCTCGAGGTCCCCTGCCCGCCCGGCAGCTGAACGGAATGCGTCGCATCGAACACGACCGGGCAGCCGGTCCCGCGCATGATCGCAAGCGAGCGCATGTCCGACACGAGGTTGTGATAACCGAACACCGCGCCGCGCTCGCAGACAAGGATGTTGTCGCGGCCGCTCGCCTCGCGCGCTTTGGCAACCACGTTCGCCATGTCCTCGGGCGCGAGGAACTGGCCCTTCTTCACGAGGACGGGCTTTCCGGTGGCGGCGCAAGCCAGGAGCAGG
>JBGPYP010000346.1:0-2732 GCA_041493285.1 Casimicrobiaceae bacterium | reverse complement strand
GGCCTGTACGCGGTCAACTTCGGCGGTGGCCAGGTCGATATCACCAACGGCAAGTTCGTCTTCTCCGCGGCCGAAGCCTGGAAGATCGAGAAGGGGAAGCTCGCTTACCCGGTCAAGGGCGCGACGCTGATCGGCAACGGCCCCGATGCGCTGACGCGCGTGTCGATGATCGGCAGCGATCTTGCGCTCGACCCGGGCATCGGCACCTGCGGCAAGGACGGGCAGAGTGTGCCGGTCGGCGTCGGGCAGCCGACCTTGCGCATTGACGGCTTGACGGTCGGCGGTACCGCGTGATTTTCGTAGGTGCGAATTCATTCGCACCCACTTGAAGATTGGCTGCGCCGCGGCCGAATAAATTTGGCCCTACGCAGCCCTAGTGCAGCGGCCCCGCCGGCGCCACGATCGCGATCGCCGGCCCTGGCGACGAGTGGTGGACGACGATTCGCCAGCCCGAAGGCGTGCGCAGGAAAACGTTGGTCGCGATCGCGGTGCCGCGCGGCTTGGGATCGTTGCCTACCGTGACGTGCTCGACCGCGCTCTGCAGCGCGAGGCCAACCGTTTCGATGACGACGATCTCGTCGAGCCGGAACGAGAGCTTCGTGTCGCCCGCGAACAGTTGTTCCCAGCCGGCGCGCACCGCCTCGTATCCGACCAATCTCGGGCCGCCGGGATGGACGCAGACGATGTCCTCGTCCTCGGCCCAGGTCACCATCATCGCCTCGATGTCCTTGCCCTCGAAGGCCTGATAGAACGCGACCGCCGCGTCCTGCGGCGAAGTGAGAATCGTCGGTGTGCGCGGTTTGCCCATGCTGACGGCGGCGCCGCGCTCAAGCCGCAGCGTCGCGCGCGAGCTCGTGCACGCGCTCGGGATCGAGATCCCGCATGCATTTGAAATGGCCCAGCGGGCACTCGCGCTGAAAGCACGGGCTGCACGCGATGTCGATTCGGGCGATATGCACCACCGGCGACAGCGGCGGCGTGTAGTCGGGCGAAGAGGACCCGAACAACGCGATCAGCGGCCGCCCGATCGCCGCCGCGGCATGCATCAGGCCCGAATCGTTGCTGACGACCACCGACGCCAGCGAGAGCAAATCGATCGCGGTGCCGAGGTCGGTCCGACCGGTCAGGTCGCGCACGCCGGCGAGCGCCGCCGCGATCGGACTCGCCGCAGGCTGATCGTTGGGGGAGCCCAGCAACCACACCGCGTAGCCCTCGTCGAGCAGCCGGCGCGCGAGCGCGATGAAGTGCTCGGCCGGCCAGCGCTTGGCCGGCCCGTATTCGGCGCCGGGGCAGAGGATAGCGATCGGCCGGTGCGTCGACAGCGTCAACGCGCGCATGGCGGCGCCGGCATTGGCGGCATTGGGAACCAGCACCGGCGCCTGCGGCATCGGGATGAGCCGACCCTTGGCGACGGCGAGCGCGACGAAGCGATCGACCAGGCGCGGCAGCGCCTTGCGATCGAGCCGGCGCGCCTCGGTGAGAAGCGGCCCGCGCATCTCGCCGGCGTAGCCGATGCGCCGGGGAATGCGCGCGAGCCACGGGATCAGCGCGGACTTGAACGAGTTGGGAAGCACGAAGGCCAGGGTGTAGCCATGCGCTCGCAGCTCGCGCGCCAGCGCGCGCCGGCGTCTCAGTCCCAGCTCGCGGTGGCGAAACGGGCTCTCGATGACGCGGCCGATGCCGCGCATGCGCGCGTAGACCGGCGCGCACCACGGCGGCGCGAGCACGTCGACGATCGGCTCTTCGAGGGGTTCGCGCAGAACCGCGACCAGCGGCTCGGAAAGGATGGCGTCGCCGACCCACGACGGCGCGACGATCAGGATGCGTTCGGCCATGACGAGTGCGCGATGCGCCGGCCCTTAGTTGCCTCGGTTGCCTCAGTTGCCTGAGGCGGGCCGATCGCCCGGTAGACAGCGCTAGTGCGCGCCCTTACGCGGTGCTCCCTTGAAACGATAGCGCGTCCCGCAGTAGGGACACATCGCCTCGCCCTCGGCGGCGACGTCGAGAAACACCCGCGGGTGGCTCGACCATAGCGGCATCGCCGGATTCGGGCAATGCAGCGGCAGATCCCGCTCGGTGACGTCAACGACGGGCGGCGCGTTGGCCTCGGGTTGCGCCATAGTCGATCGAGCCTGCGTCGGAGTCGACGGGCGTCAACCACGACTTGTACTTGGAGCTTCGCCCGTTGACGACATCGAAGAACATCGTCTGGAGCTTTTGCGTGATCGGCCCGCGATGGCCCTCGCCGATCGGGCGGTTGTCGAGCTCGCGGATCGGCGTCACCTCGGCCGCGGTTCCGGTGAAGAACGCCTCGTCGGCGATGTAGAACTCGTCGCGCGTTATTCGCCGCTCGACGACCGCAATGCCCAACTCAGCGGCGAAAGTCATGATCGTCCCGCGTGTTATCCCGTTGAGCGCGCCGCCGGAGAGATCGGGCGTGTGGAGCTTGCCGTCGCGAACCAGGAATACGTTCTCACCCGAGCCCTGGCAGATGAAGCCCTGCGGGTCGAGCAGCATCGCCTCCTCGTAGCCGTCGTGCGTCGCTTCCTGATTGGCGAGGATCGAAACCGCGTAATTGCACACGGCCTTGGCGTTGCACATCGTGATGTTCGGGTGATGGTGGGTGAACGACGAGGTCTTGACCCGGATGCCCTTTTCGAGCCCTTCGGCGCCGAGATACGCGCCCCAGGGCCAAGCCGCGATCGCGACACGCACGGGATTCAATTTGGCCG
>JBGPYP010000323.1:0-3029 GCA_041493285.1 Casimicrobiaceae bacterium | reverse complement strand
CGATCTTTGCGCCGGGCAAGAAACTCTACCGGCGGCCCCGTCATTCGGGTTCTGTCGAGGCGGCCTTCACGCGCGATCGCGTGAGCGCCACGCTCGGAGGCACGTTCGTCGGCTCGCGGGTCGACACCAACTTCAGTTTTCCCAGCGTCTCGTCGAACAAGGGCTACGCCACATGGAATGCGAGCGGCGAGCTTCGATTTACGCGCCGCGCGGCCGCTTTCGTGACGATCGACAACCTCACGAATCGCGCCTATATGGAGCCGCTCGGTTACCCGGCGCTTGGTCGCACCATCCGTGTGGGCATCCGCACCAGGTTCTAAGGCTGATGCGACCGCGCGCGGCCGTTTCGTGGAGCGGCGGCAAGGATTCGTGCGCGGCGTATCACCGCGCACGAACCGACTTTGACATCGTGGCGACCCTCACGATGTTCAACGAGGACGGCACCCGCAGCCGATCGCACGGCCTTCGTCCGGAAATCGTCGACGCGCAGATCGAACGCCTCGGTCTTCAGGCGATCTCACAGCAGTGCACGTGGGACACCTACGAAAGCGCGTTCGATCGCGCGCTCGGCGAAGCGGCGACGCTCGGCGTGACGCACGTCATCTTCGGGGACATCCTCTTCGACGAACACAAACAGTGGGCCGAGCGTCTCTGCTTCGGGCGCCGCCTCACCGCCGTTGAACCGCTCTGGCGTCAATCGACCACCGATCTGTATCGCAGCTTTCTTTCGCTCGAGGCGCGCGCGCGCATTGTCACCGTGCGTCTCAGCGAACTCGACGAATCGTACCTTGGCCGCGATCTGGCCGAGGATCTCCTTCCGGAGTTGCTGACGCGCGGCGTCGATCCGTGCGGCGAGCGCGGCGAGTACCACAGCGTCGTTACCTCCTGTCCCGCCTTCTCACGACCATTGCGCGTGCGCGCGTGCGGGCGAGCCACCAACAGCGGCTGCGTGGCGGAAGATCTGGTGCTCGATGAGTAACCTCGGGCTCGTCGCCCACGGCGTGTCGTTCGGCTACGCGCGCTCAGAGCCTGTGCTTACTGAGGTTGACGTCGTGGTGCCTCGCGGCGGCGTCGTCGGCATTCTCGGACCGAATGGATCGGGCAAGACGTCGCTGCTGAGATTGCTGTCCGCCCTGCACACGCCCTGGCGAGGGCACGTCACGCTTGATGGAACCGACCTAAAATCGTTGGGACGCGCGATCGTCGCGAGGCGTATCGCCGTCGTACCCCAGGAAACTCAGCTGGCGTTCGACTACTCGGTGCTCGAAATGGCCGTGATGGGCCGCTATCCCCACCTTGGCACATTCGAGGTGGAGGGACCGGACGATCTGAAACTCGCGCGCGAGGCGTTACGCGCGACCGGCACGCTGCACCTGGAGTCGAGACCCTTCAACACGCTCTCAGGCGGAGAAAAGCAGCGCGTCGTCATTGCCGGCGCGCTCACGCAATTCAGCCACGGGGCGCAGTCCCCGCACACCGAGGTCCTTCTGCTCGACGAGCCGACGGCCTCGCTCGATCTCGCGTACCAGCTCGAGATTCGATCCATTTTGCTCGAGCTGAACGCACATCGAGGATTGACGATCGTGGTGTCAACCCACGATCTGAATTTGGCTGCCGGGCTCTGCCGTGACCTGATCCTGCTCGACCGCGGGCGTGTGCTGGCGGCAGGATCTGTGGACGCCATGCTCGATCCATCGCTGATCCGCCAGCTGTATGACGTCGACGTCGACATCGCGACACATCCGCGCACCGGTCACTTGACCGTCGTCCCGATTGCGCGGGCCCCAAGAACGGGCGGGGTGCCCTTTTCCGGCGGTCGCGAAGCGGCGCGGGGCGAAGGGGCCCCCGCAAGCGGAGCGCCCGGAGCGGGGTTGCCCCGCGCCTAAAAAATGACGATTGGGAAAAAGATCGCGGCTACCTGGTTCCTGTTCGGCACGGGCGCCGTCCTGGTGTGCCTGGCTGCCCCGCTCACAGGCTCGACATCGATCAATCTGCGGCGGGTGTTCGACTCATCGGTGCCGTTCGCCGACAACATCGACGCGCAGATCTTTTTTGTCGCCCGCTTGCCTCGCGTGCTCGCGGGCGCGATGGTGGGATCGGCGCTCGCCGCCTCCGGCGTGGTGTTTCAGGCGCTGCTCAGAAATCCCTTGGCGACGCCCTTCACGCTCGGCGTGTCCGCCGGCGCGGCATTGGGCGCGATGCTTGCGCTCACGCTGAATCTCACCTCCGGCATCGCGGGCTTCTCCGCCGTACCGATCGCCAGCTTCGCCGGCTCGCTCGGCGCCGTCGCCATCGTCTATGCGCTTGCGCGCGCGCGCCACCGCGGGCTTTCGACCAGCGTGTTGTTGCTCGCCGGCGTGACGCTCAACTCGTTTTTCTCGGCGCTGATTCTGTTCGTGCAGTTTCTCGCCGACTACACCCAGACGTTTCGCACGGTGCGATGGCTGATGGGCGATCTCGACGTCAGCAGCTACCGGCCGCTCGTCGCCGCGCTTCCGCCGCTCGCCCTGTCGTTTGCCGCATTCGCGGTGCTGCCGCGATCGATGAACCTCCTGTCGATTAGCGATGAGAGCGCCGCAAGCCGGGGTGTGGACGTTCATCGCACACAGCGCCTGGCCTTCCTGAGCGCCTCTCTCGCAACGGGCGCGGCGGTCTCGCTCGGCGGTCCCATCGGCTTCATCGGCATCGTCATTCCACACCTTGTGCGCCTTCTGGTAGGCGCGGATCATCGCCTCGTCCTGCCTGCTTCCATTTTCGGCGGCGCGGCATTTCTGGTCGCATGCGACACGTTGTCGCGAACGGCGTTGTCGCCGCTCGAGGTGCCGGTGGGGGTGATTACGGCCATCATCGGCGGACCATTTTTTCTATGGCTGCTCATAAGACATCGTTAGCGCTCTCGGTCGCACTGCTCCTGGCGTGTTCGCCGGCGGTGTTCGCGCAACCGCCCGCGCCTCCGCAGCGGATCGTGTCGCTGATTCCGTCGGTGACGGAAGCGATCTTCGCAATGGGTGCGGGCGATCGGGTCGTCG
>JBGPYP010000271.1:0-3725 GCA_041493285.1 Casimicrobiaceae bacterium | reverse complement strand
ATCCAGGTCTACTTCTGCGATCCACAGAACCCCTGGCAGCGCGGGACCAATGAGAACACGAACGGACTATTGCGACAGTATTTCCCAAAGGGAACCGACCTGTCGGGCTACTCCCAAGCGCAGCTCAACGCAGTGGCAAGGCAATTGAACGAGCGCCCAAGAAAAACACTAAACTACGAAACGCCCGCCGAACGATTCCACCAAACTGTTGCATCGATCGGTTGAATTCACAGGCGACTCGTCCGCCAGCATGACGATGCCCTGGCCGATTTTCATTTCGGCGTGACCGATCTTCCCGCCCGGGGCGGGAAAGCGCATCAGTTCCGTGGCGCCGAAGGCCTTCTTGTAGAAATCCAGCGCGCGCGCCGCGTCGCGGATGACGAGATATGGAGTAACACCGGCATAGCTGGCGGGAATAGCTTGAACCATGACAGAACTCCTCTGTGAGGCGGATGGAAACAAATGGCGGCCAGATTGCGTCTGCCGCCGCGCGCCGATTACGCCGGTCTTCGCTTGCGCGTGGTGCGTACGGCAAGCGTGCGCTTGCGCTCAGCGGTGTACGCCCACCACGGCCTGGCCGGAGCGCCGTCGACAAAGCGCACCACCGCGATGAACGTGTCGAGCAGACAGGGATCGTGGCGCACGCCAGTGACGCGATTGAGACGGTCGTATAGCGCGTACGGGTTCCTGCCTTTCAGTTGCGCCGGCCTGCGGATACCGAGGGCGCGGAAGTCCGCGGCGATGGCCTTGCCGACGTTGGGCAGGTCCTCCAGCGCGCCGCTCTGGGCCGCGATTGGGGCAACACGGAATTTCCGCAACGCGCTGGTCATGCCTTGCCTCCGCGAATCAACCCGACGCCGATGCCTTCGATCGCAAACGCCGTCGTCGTCGGGTCGACGACAATCGGCGCGAACTCCGGATTCTCGGCCAGTAGTATGATCTCGCGGCCGCGTCGCCTGAACCGTTTGACGGTCACCTCGTCCTCGACGCGCGCGACGACGATCTGCCCCGGCCGCGCCTCCGCCGTCTTGTGGACGACGAGCAGATCGCCGTCGAGGATTCCCGCATCCTTCATGCTGGTGCCGCGCACGCGTAATAGGTAGTCCGCGCGCGGCGAGAACAGTTCCGCGTCGACGCGATAGTGGGCTTCGATGTGCTCGGCCGCGAGCATCGGGCTCCCCGCCGCCACGCGACCGACCAGCGGCAGCGTGCCTTGGACCGGAACGCCCGGGATGTCCTTGAGCCGCAGGCCGCGCGCCGCGCCCGGCACGATCTCGAGCACGCCTTTCTTGGCCAACGCCTGCAGATGATCTTCGGCCGAGCTGGGCGTGGAAAAGCCCAGGCCCGCCGCAATCTCGGCGCGCGTGGGCGGCATGGCCCTTGCTTCCATGAAGCCCCGGATCCAGTCGAGGATCTGGCGCTGACGCGGCGTGAGGCGCGGCGCTCCGACGGCGTTGTCGGAGGCGCGGCGAAGGTGCGCGAAGGGACGCCGCGAACGAGGAGGCATCAATCTACCCATCGTATATACGGTACCGTGATTATAAACGGTAGTCGCCGCGCGTCAAGCCCTCCGCACGGCGCGGCCTCCCTGAAGCGGTGGTCCCCGGCCGGCAGCGGCGCCCCCGGTGCGAGCCCGCAGCGAGGGGCCTCCGCGACGGTCGCATGGACGCGCTGCATAACGTCGTCGGCCCTTGCGCCCGGCTCGGGTCGCTTCCACTCGCTTCGCTCGCGGAGCCGCGCTCCGCCTCGCCGGTCGCCCCACTCGAGCGTGGGGGTCGCGCGTGGGCGACGCCGGAGCGCGGAGGAGGGGCCCCGTGCCCGAAGGGCGCGGGGATCCGACCGCGGAGGCGGATGCGCTGCGGCCAACGCGACCGTTATTTCTTGATGCGCGTCATGGCCGCAGCAGTCGACGCAGCGGCCGACACGCGAGGCGACAATTGCGAGATCCACGTGCAAGGAGGCCGCCGCGGTCAACTCGGACGCGGGCTCGGCCGTTCCTTGCGAACGGAGCACCGGCCCGGCGGCATTCAAAATGCGATGTCGAACACTCGTGAGCGTATTAGTCGCCGTCGCGGTCGCACCGGATGCGCTGGCGGCGGATAGTGCACCCGCGGTCAACCCTGCCATCGACATCCAGGGCTTCCTCAGAGTCGCGAGCGAGGCCGCGGCGTATCGGGAGACGCATCGACTTTCGGAAGAGCAGTTCATCGGGATGAGTCGCGCGCCCGGAACCGTGATCCTCGACGCGCGCAGCCGGCAAAAGTACGCTGAACTGCACGTGAAGGGCGCGCTCAACCTGAGCTTTCCCGACATCGCGATCGAAAGCCTGGAACGGATCCTGCCCGACAAAAGCGCGCGGATCCTCATCTACTGCAACAACAATTTCCTGAATGCCCCGGGCGCGTTTCCGACCAAGCTGCCGAGCGCCTCGCTCAACATCTCGACCTATATCGCGCTCTACGACTACGGCTATCGCAACGTCTACGAGCTGGGGCCGTTGATCGACATCGATTCGTCGCGGCTCGAGTTCGAGCCCCCGATTCGCTTGCCCTTGAGCGATCGCCCGGAATCGGCGAGGATTCCGGTCTACTCACCGTAAGCGACGCGAGCCCGCGGCGAGGGGCCTCCACGACCGTAGCGTAAAATGTGTTGCGGAGCGTTGTCGGCCCTTGCGCCCGGCTCGGGTCGCCTCCACTCGTTTCGCTCGCGGAGCCTCGCTCCGCCTCGCCAGTCGCCCCACGAGCGCAGCGAGTGGGGATCGCGAGGCGAGTCGGCGCAGTGGCCGACGTGCCACGCAAAACGTTGCCCTAGGAATCAAGGAGGCCATCACCGATGCCCGATGTCTCCGGCGCCGCGCGCGTGCGCGGCGTGCTCTCCCCCGTCGTCACGCCGTTCGACGCCGAGCTGCGCCCGGACGCGCGGCGCTTCGTCCGTCACTGCCGCTGGCTGCTCGATCAGGGCGTCGGCCTCGCCGTGTTCGGGACCAACTCCGAGGCGAACTCGCTCTCGGTCGCGGAGAAGATCGCACTGCTCGACGTGCTCGTCGACGCCGGCCTGCCGCCCGAGCGCATGATGCCGGGGACCGGTTGCTGCGCGCTTCCCGACTCGGTCGAACTCACCCGCCGCGCCGTGCGTCTCGGGTGCGCCGGCGTGCTGATGCTGCCGCCCTTCTACTACAAGAGCGTGCCGGACGACGGCCTGTTCCGCAGCTACGCGGAGGTCATCGAGCGCGTCGGAGATCGCCGGTTGCGTATCTATCTTTATCACATCCCGCCCGTGTCGCAGGTGCCGATCAGCCTGGCGCTTATCGAGCGGCTGCTAGAGGCTTATCCGGGGACGATCGCCGGCATCAAGGACAGCTCGGGCGATTGGAACAACACGCGGTCGATGCTCGAGCGCTTCCAGCCGCAGGGCTTCGATGTCTTCGCCGGGAGCGAGACGTTCCTGCTCGCGACGCTACGCGGCGGCGGCGCGGGTTGCATCACCGCCACCGGCAACGTCAATCCGGCGCCGATCGCGCGCCTGGCACGCGGCTGGCGCGAGCCCGACGCGGATCGCCAGCAGGCCGCGCTGGACGCGGTCCGCGCGGTATTCCAGCAGTTCCCGATGATTCCGGCGCTCAAGGCCGCGATCGCGCATTACGCCGCCGATCCGGGCTGGGCCACGGTGCGACCACCGCTGATCGAGCTCGACGGCGCGCAAGAGCGCACGCTCGCTCAGGCACT
>JBGPYP010000225.1:0-4347 GCA_041493285.1 Casimicrobiaceae bacterium | reverse complement strand
TGGCCAACATCGAGTTGCCCGAGGACCTGGAGCAGACGGTGGAAAACGGCGCGACCGGCGTGGGCCTGTTTCGGACCGAGTTCCTGTTCCTGAACCGGGACAGCCTGCCGTCCGAGGACGAGCAGTTCGAGGCGTATCGCGCGGTCGCATCGGGCATGAAGGGGCGACCGGTGACGATTCGCACCTTCGACCTCGGCGCCGACAAGCACAAGGAAGGCCTCGACGGCCTGTCGCGGGTGGCGCCGAATCCTGCCCTGGGCTTGCGGGCGGTGCGCTTCTGCCTGGCCGAGCCGCGGCTGTTCCTCACGCAGCTCCGCGCGATCCTGCGCGCGTCGCATTACGGCAAGGTGAAAATCCTGCTCCCGATGCTCTCGTCGGTGGGCGAGATCGAGCAGGCGCTGGCGCTGATCGCACAGGCCAAGGAAAGCCTGCGCGAGCAGAAAGCGAAGTTCGACCCGGGTGTCGAAGTCGGCGGCATGATCGAGATCCCGGCGGCGGCGCTCTCGATCGGCGCGTTCGCCAGCCGGCTCGACTTCCTCTCGATCGGCACCAACGACCTGATCCAGTACACGCTGGCCGTCGATCGCGCCGACGACGCGGTATCGCAACTCTACGATGCATTGCATCCGGCGGTGATCAAGCTGATCGCGTTCGCCATATCGACCGCCAACAAGGCCGCAGTGCCGATCGCAGTCTGCGGCGAGATGGCCGGCGAAGCACGCTTCACGCGACTGCTGCTCGGCATGGGGCTCACCAACTTCTCGATGCACCCTGCCCACCTCCTCACCGTCAAGCAGCGCGTGCTGACCAGCGACATCGGCGAGGCGAAACCTTTCGTTCAGCGCATGCGGCGCACGGACGAGCCGGCGAAGCTCACTGCGCTCCTCGGCAAGCTCAACGCCTGAATTGACATAGCGCAACGCGTCTGTAAACTAGGGCTCACGCGCCGATTTGACGATCAGCTTGCGGGCGCGAAGGAGATCCCGGCGACGGGGCCTCCGACAAATACGGCTAAAGCGGCGAGGTTGCTGTTCCCGACAGACCGACCCGATTAGCGCGAGCTGATCGGGTTTTTATTGGGCATCATGACCGCAGCGCCAGGCTCCGTCGGCATCGTGCAACCGCAGCGTGCGGCGTTCAGCGAGCCGCTCAGGCTCTCGTCCGGCGCGACGCTGCCCGCGTTCGAGCTGATGTACGAGACCTACGGCACGCTCAATGCGGAGCGCTCCAACGCGATCCTCGTCTGCCACGCGCTCAACGCGTCGCATCACGTCGCCGGCGAGTACGCCGGGCAGCCGGATAGCGAGGGCTGGTGGGACAACATGGTGGGACCGGGCAAGCCGGTCGACACGACGCGGTTTTTCGTCGTCGGCGTCAACAATCTCGGCAGCTGCTTCGGTTCGACCGGGCCGGCGTCGGTCAACCCCGCGACGGGCGAACCCTGGGGCTCCGACTTTCCGATCGTTACCGTCGAGGATTGGGTCGACGCGCAAGCGCGGCTCGCCGATCACCTCGGCATCGATCGTTTCGCCGCGGTGATGGGCGGCAGCCTGGGCGGGATGCAGGCACTCTCGTGGGCGATCCGCTACCCGGAGCGCATCGGCAACGCGCTGGTCATCGCCGCTGCCCCCAACCTCTCGGCGCAGAACATCGCCTTCAACGAGGTCGCGCGCGCAGCGATCATGACCGATCCCGAGTTTCACGACGGGCGTTACTACGCGTACGGCGTGAAGCCGGTGCGCGGCTTGCGCGTCGCGCGGATGATCGGGCACATCACGTACATCTCCGACGAGCAGATGGGCGAGAAATTCGGCCGCACCCTGCGCGAAGGTCTCAACTATTCGTTTGCGCCCGAGTTCGAGATCGAGTCGTACCTCCGCTATCAGGGCGAGAAGTTTTCCGAATACTTCGACGCCAACACTTATCTGCGCATCACCAAGGCGCTCGACTACTTCGATCCGGCGCTGGCCGCCGGCGGGAACCTCGCCCGGGCGCTCGCTCCGGCCACATGCCGGTTTCTGGTGATCTCGTTCACGACCGACTGGCGCTTTTCGCCGGCGCGGGCGCGCGAAATCGTCAAGGCGCTGGTCGACAATCGCCGCGACGTCTCGTACGCCGAGATCGTCGCGCCGCACGGCCACGACGCCTTCCTGCTCGACACGCCCCAGTACCACGCGGTCGTGCGGACGTACCTCGCGCGGAGGTTGCGATGACGCTCTCGACACGCGCCGACTTCTCGACGATCGCGGGCTGGATCGCGCCGAACGCGCGCGTGCTCGATCTGGGCTGCGGCGACGGGAGCCTGTTCGCGTACCTGCGGGAATCGCGCGGTGTGGCCGGCTACGGCATCGAGATCGACGACGCGGGTATGCTCGCCTCGATCGGCAACGGCGTCAACGTGATCCAGAGCGATCTCGAGTCGGGGCTCGCGGGCTTCGACGACCAGAGCTTCGACAGCGTGATCCTGTCGCAGACGTTGCAGGCGATGCGCCACACCGAACAGATCGTGCTCGAGATGTTGCGCGTCGGCCGCGAGGCGATCGTCACCTTTCCGAACTTCGGGTACTGGGCGCACCGGCTGCAGGTGCTGCGCGGCCGCATGCCGGTGTCGAGGAATCTGCCGTACCAATGGTATGACACGCCCAATATCCACCTGTGCACCGTCGCCGACTTCGACGCGTTCTGTGCCGCGCGTTCCTTTCGCGTCCTCGAACGGGTCGTGCTGCACGAGACGCGGCGTGTGACCGTGCTGCCCAATCTGTTCGGGTCGCTGGCTATTTACCGGTTTCAACGACAATGAGCAGGTGAGACAGTAAGGAAGCGAGGAACTGAACAAGCGCGGAAGTGAATCCCGACCGGGGCGGCGGGCTACTTTCTTACTTCATTAACCTTCTCCCTTTCTCGCTCCTTCTGCTTGCCGGCTACAATGCCGCCAATGACCACGCCCGCGATCGGCTGGCGCCAGGCGCTGTTCAACCGGCGGATGCTGATCTGCGTGTTCACCGGCTTCAGCTCCGGCTTGCCGCTGTACTTGCTCATCAACCTGCTGCCGGCTTGGCTGCGCTCGGAGCACGTCGACCTGCGCGCGATCGGGTTGTTCGCGTTGATCCAGCTCCCGTTCACCTGGAAGTTCATCTGGTCGCCGCTGGTCGACCGTTACGCGCTGCCGATGCTCGGCCGGCGTCGCGGCTGGATGCTCGCCACGCAGTTGCTGCTGCTCGTCTCGATTCCGCTCTTCGGCACGCTTCGGCCGCAGCTCGACCTGTGGATGATCGCGTATCTCGCCGCCGCGGTCGCGTTTTTCTCCGCGACGCAGGACATCGTGCTCGACGCTTATCGGCGCGAGCTCCTGCCCGATCCGGAGCTAGGCTTGGGCAACGCGATCCACGTTCAGGCCTACCGCGTATCGAGCCTCGTGCCGGGCGCGCTCGCGCTCATCCTGGCCGATCACTTTCCCTGGCAAACCGTCTTTACCGTTACCGCCCTATTCATGCTGCCCGGCATCGCCAACACGCTTCTCGTCGGCGAGCCCGCGCTGGCACGCCCGGCACCTCGCAGTTTGGCTGAAGCGGTGATCGAGCCGTTTCACGAGTTCGTTACGCGCTCTGGGTGGGAGCAGGCACTGCTCATTGTGGCCTTCATCTTCTTTTACAAACTCGGCGACTCGATGGCGACCGCGCTGGCGACGCCGTTTTATCTCGACATGGGCTTCTCCCTGTCCGATATCGGCTTGATCGCGAAGAACGCGGGTCTGTGGGCGAGCGTGTTCGGTGGGCTGCTGGGCGGGATCTGGATGCTCAAGATCGGCATCAACCGTGGCTTGTGGCTGTTCGGCGTCGTGCAGGTCGTGTCGATCCTCGGCTTTGCGTGGCTCGCGTACGTGCACGAGCCCGATCGCGTGCTGCTCGCCGTCGTGATCGCGTTCGAGGCGCTGGGGGTGGGCCTCGGCACCGCGGCGTTCACCGCGTTCATCGCCCGCGCGACCGATCCGCGTTACACGGCGACCCAGTTTGCGCTCTTCACGAGCCTCGCGTCGGTGCCGCGCTCCGTCGTCAACGCGACGACCGGCTGGATCGTCGAGTACACTGGCTGGTTCGCCTTCTTCCTGTTGTGCACGGCGCTGGCGCTGCCGGGGATGGCACTCCTGCTGCGCGTGGCGCCCTGGAACGAGCGCACGCCGACGCCGGCGCCGGGCGCGGAATGAGTCCGCACAAGTTCAGCGCGATCGCACATCGCGATCACGACTACTGCAACCCGATCGCCGTGGCGAAGATGGAGCGCATTCTCGACCTGCTGCCGCTTGCCGCCGATGCGCGCGTAGTCGACCTGGGCTGTGGGCGCGGCGAG
>JBGPYP010000413.1:0-2114 GCA_041493285.1 Casimicrobiaceae bacterium | reverse complement strand
GTCGACGACCCAACGGACCGCCGCCAGGCACCGCGCGAGCGTGTCTTCGGCGTCAAAGACCGCCTGCTTGTCTTCCTGCAGGTCCTTGTTGTACCCGCTCGGCAGCCCCTTGATCGTCGTCAGGAACGCCATGAGGTGGCCGATCGCGCGGCCCGATTTGCCGCGCACCAGCTCCAGCGGGTCGGGGTTTTTCTTCTGCGGCATCATGCTGCTGCCGGTGCTGAGCGCGTCGGACAGCTCGAAAAACCGATACTCGTCTCCGCACAGGATGATGAGGTCCTCGGCCAGCCGGCTCAGATGCACCATCGTCATCGCGCAGGCGTAGAGGAAGGAGGCCGCGAAGTCGCGATCCGAGGAGGCGTCGATGCTGTTGGCGACAATGCGTGAAAAGCCGAGATCGCGCGCGAGCGCCTCGACGTCAATCGGGTAGCTCGTGCCGGCGATCGCGCCCGAGCCGAGCGGCAGCGCGTCAGCCTCGGCGCGGGCCGCCGCCAGGCGCTCGTAATCCCGCCGCAGCGGCGCCACGTGCGCGAGAAAGAAGTGCGCGACCAGCACCGGTTGGGCCGGCCGGAAGTGGGTGAACGCCGGCATCAGCGCGTCGCCGGCCGAGGAGGCCTGCGCCGCCAGCGCCGCGGCCGCGTCGGCGACGGCCCGCTGTAGCAACGGAATCCGTCGCATCAGATACAGCCGTAGATCGAGCGACACCTGCTCGTTGCGAGAACGACCGGTATGCAAGCGGCGTCCGGCGTCGCCCAACCGCTCGACGAGCAGCCGTTCGACGAAGCTGTGCACGTCTTCGTCGGGGCCGTCGACGAAGGTCGGATCGGATCGGCCGCGCTCGAGGATTTCGGTCAGCGTGTGTTCGATGTGACGAGCGTCGTCGCGCGAGAGCACGCCGCAGGCCGCCAGCGCGCCCGCCCACGCGACGCTGCCCGTCACATCGTCTTCGAAGAGGCGGCGATCGAATCGGAACGACGAGCCGAACTCGAGCGCGGCGCCATCGGGCGCCGTGTCGAAGCGGCCCGACCAAAGCGTCGCCATCAGGCTTTCACGCCACCCAGACTCACGACGGGTGAGGGGCGAGGGGCGACTGCCGGCGCTTTCTGCGCGGCGATCTCGACCGGCAGCCCCCAAATCTTGATGAAGCCAACGGCGGCGGTATGGTCGAAGAGATCGCCGGCGTCGTAGGTCGCCAGCGCGTGCTCGTACAGCGCGAAGGGCGACTTTCTGCCCACAATGTGCGAGTCGCCTTTGAACAGCTTCATGCGGATCACGCCGGTGACGCGCTCCTGGACCTTGTCGGTGAATGCGTCGATCGCCTCGCGCGTCGGCGTGAACCACAAGCCGTTGTAGACGATGTCCGCGTATTTGAGGCTCAGGTCGCGGCACAGTCTGTCCATGTCTTTGGTCGTCACGAGCTTCTGCAGCTCCTTGTGCGCGGCGTGCAGCACGACGGCCGCCGGCGCCTCATAAATTTCGCGCGACTTGATGCCGACCAGCCGGTTCTCGACCATGTCAATTCTGCCAACGCCGTGCGCGCCGGCGATCGTGGCGAGGCTGGCGACGAGATCGACGAGCGGCATGGCGACGCCGTTGATGGCGGTCGGGACGCCGCGCTCGAACGAAATCTCGACGTACGCCGGTTCGTTCGGGCAGTCGGCCGGCGACTTGGTGAGGGTGTAGATCTCCTCGGGTGGCTCGATCCACGGATCCTCGAGCACGCCGCACTCGATGGAGCGCCCCCACAGGTTGGTATCAGTGCTGTATGGACTCTCGATCGTGGCCGGAACGGGCACGCCGCGGGCGCGCGCGTACTCGATTTCCTGGGGCCGCGTCATGCCCCAGTCGCGCGCGGGCACGATGACCCTGATGTTGGGGTTGAGCGCACGCGCGGTGACGTCGAGCCGCACCTGGTCGTTGCCTTTCCCGGTGCTCCCGTGCGCGATCGCGGTCGCCTGCTCGATGTCGGCAATCTCGACCAGCTTCTGCGCGATGAGCGGCCGCCCGAGCGCGGTCGCCATCGGGTAGCGGTCTTCGTAAATCGCGTCGGCCTTCAGCGCGGGCAGAATGTAGTCGCGCGCGAACTCCTCGCGGACGTCCAGGACGTGCGCGCG
>JBGPYP010000258.1:0-3928 GCA_041493285.1 Casimicrobiaceae bacterium | reverse complement strand
TTGATGCCGCCCAGTCCGTAACGGACGTGCTTCTCGTCGACGGGCTCGAAGCGGTGATTGCCCGCGTTGACGTCGGGCGGTAGTACCGTGAGGCCGAGGGCTTTGGCCTCATCGTGGAAATGACGCACCTTGTCGGTGTCGTCCATCACCAGCGACAGATTGGCGGCGATGAACGCGGCCGGATGGTGGGCCTTGAAGTACGCCGTCTGGTAGGCGATCAGCGCGTACGCCGCGGCATGCGACTTGTTGAAGCCGTAGCCCGCGAACTTTTCCATGAGGTCGAAGAGCTGCGTCGCGCGCGCCTTCGACAGCCCATTCTTCTCCGCGCCATCGATGAACACGAAGCGATGCTTGGCCATCTCCTCGGGGAGCTTTTTGCCCATCGCACGCCGCAGCAGGTCGGCCGCGCCCAGCGTGTAGCCGCCGATCACCTGCGCGATCTGCATCACCTGCTCCTGATACACCATCACGCCGTAGGTGGGCGCGAGGATCGGCTCGAGACGCTGGTCGTAGAAGTCGACGCGCTCCGTCCCTTGCTTGCGGCGGATGTAGTCGGGGATGAGCTCCATCGGCCCGGGGCGGAACAGCGCGACAAGCGCGACGATGTCGTCGAAGCGCTTCGCGGGCGCCTGCAGCAACAGCTCCCGCATTCCTCGCGATTCAAATTGAAACACGCCGACGGTGTTGCCGCTCTTGAAGACCTCGTAGGCCGCCTTGTCGTCCAGCGGGATGTTCGCGACCGTGACCGTCGACGCCGGGTCGAGCCTGCGCACATAGCGCACCGTCCAGTCGAGGATGGTCAGCGTGGTCAGGCCCAGGAAGTCGAACTTCACCAGTCCGACGTGCTCGACGTCGTCCTTGTCGAACTGCGACACCGGCGCGTCGGTGCCGGCCTGCGTGTAGAGCGGGCAGAAGTCGGTGAGCTTGCCCGGCGCGATCAGCACGCCGCCGGCGTGCATGCCGACGTTGCGCGGCAGGCCTTCGAGCTCCTCGGCGAGCGAGAGCAACTCGCGCACTTCCTCCTCCGCCGCCTCGCGCTCGTTCAATTGCGGCTCGGCCTCGCGCGCATAGACGACGTTGGCGGATCCTTCGCTCGGGCCCGGCGGACGGCGCTTGAGCGTCACCGTGCGCCCCGGCTGGAACGGGATCAGCTTGGCGATGCCGTCGCAGAAACTGTACGGCAGATCGAGCACGCGGCCGACGTCGCGCACCACCGCGCGCGCCTGCAGCGTGCCGAAGGTCGCGATCTGCGACACCGATTCGGCGCCGTATTTCTTCTTCACGTACTCGATGACCTTGTCGCGGCCGTCCTGGCAGAAGTCGATGTCGAAGTCGGGCATCGACACCCGCTCGGGGTTGAGGAAGCGCTCGAACAGGAGCGCGTAGCGCAGCGGATCGAGATCGGTGATGCCGAGCGCGTAGGCGACCAGCGATCCCGCGCCCGAGCCGCGCCCGGGTCCGACCGGCACGCCGTTCTGCTTTGCCCAGTTGATGATGTCGGCGACGATCAGTAAGTAGCCGGCGTAGCCCATCTGGATGATCGTCTTCGCCTCGAACTCGAGCCGCGCCAGGTATTCCGGGCGCCTCGCGTCGCGCTCCGGCGCGTCGGGGTACAGCACCGCGAGACGTTTCTCCAGCCCGGCGGCCGCCTCGTTCCTGAGATGCTGCTCGATGGTGACGCCCGCGGGGATCGGGAAATCGGGCAGGTAATTCTTGCCCAGCGGGATCGTCAGATTGCAGCGTTGGGCGATGGCGACGGCGTTGGTCAGTGCGCCGGGCAGATCGGCGAAGCGCTTGACCATCGCCTCCTGCGTCGTGAAATACTGCTCGACGGTGAAGCGCTTCGGCCGGCGCTGATCGGAGAGCGTGTAGCCTTCGGCGATGCACACGCGCGCCTCGTGCGCGCGGAATTCGTCGCGGGCGAGGAACTGCACCGGGTGCGTCGCGACGACCGGCAGATTCAGCTCTTCCGCGAGCTGCACTGTCGACGCGGTGAGCGCATCGTCGTCGGCGTGGCCGGCGCGCTGCACTTCGAGGTAGTAGCGGTCGGGGAAGAGCTTTGCCCAGCTCGCGGCCGCTTTGGCCGCGCCCGCGTCGTTGCCCTGCGCCAGCGCGTCGCCGGCATCGCCAGCGCGAAAACCCGACAGCGCGATGAGCCCGGACGTCCCTTCCGCGAACCATTCGCGCCTGAGTTCCGCGCGCCCGCGATGCTGATTGGTCCGATACGCGCGCGTGAGCCACTCGGTGAGCCTGAGGTAGCCCTCGCGCGACTGGCAAAGCAAGAGCAGGCGGTGCGGCGCATCGCGCTCGGTGTCGTGCGTAATCCATACGTCGCAGCCGACGATCGGCTTGATGCCGGCCTTGCGCGCGGCGGTGTAGAACTTGACCAGCCCGAACACGTTCGAGAGGTCGGTGAGCGCGAGCGCAGGCATTCTGTCGGCGACGGCCGCGGCCACGGCGTCGTCGATGCGCACCATACCGTCGACGATCGAGTATTCGCTGTGCAGACGGAGGTGAACGAACCGGGCGGGCGACCCGGACGCCTGCGCCCGGCGAGGCAGCGTCGAGGGAGAGATCGAAGGCGCCGACGCGCCCGGCGGCTCCGCCACAGCGGCGGAACCGGATCGGGAGTCAGGCGCGCTCATGGGGTACAATTTTACTCGCTTTGCCACGCGGGTTTTCTGCCGATTTCCTCACCGTTTTTCCTTTGGCCCGGGTATGAATTGCGCGCATCTGTCTCGATGCTTTTCCATGCTGTTGATATTGCTCGCGTCCGCGTGTGCGACGGTCAGCCCCGTGGGAGCGCCGCCGGCCACACCGTACGGAACGCCCACGCCGTCGCAGCCGCAGGGCAATCCGAGTCCGCCCGCGAACGTCAACCTGCAAGGCTTCCCGCTCGAATATCGACAGGGCTACGCCGACGGCTGCGCTAGCGTCTCCGGCTTCGAACGCAAGGACGCGACGCGCTTCAAAAACGACGGCCAATATCGCGGCGGTTGGACCGACGGCAACGCGCTGTGCAAGAAGCGGTGACGGTCTTCGTGGGTGCGAATTTATTCGCACGCAGCGTTGCATGTCGCGCCGCGGCCGAATGAATTCGGCTCTACCATGAAACCCTCCCGCTCACACATGATTCCCATCCGCGGCCTAGGCTGTCACGTCCGCACGTGGGGCGAGGCGACCGCGCCGAAGCTCTTCATGCTGCACGGGTGGATGGACGTCGGCGCATCGTTTCAATTCCTGGTCGACGCATTGCACCGCGAGTGGCACGTCATCGCGCTGGATTGGCGAGGGTTCGGGCTTTCCGAGTGGGCGACCGACAGTTACTGGTTCGCCGACTACCTCGCCGATCTCGACGCGCTGCTCGACCATTTCGCGCCGAACGAACCGGTGCGCCTGGTCGGGCACAGCCTGGGCGGCAACATCGCCATGCTCTATGCCGGCATTCGTCCGCAGCGCGTCGCGCGCGTCGTGTCGCTCGAAGGTTTCGGCATTCCCGCCGAATCGCCCGACGTGGCGCCGGACAAGTTTGCGAAGTGGCTCGATGCGCTCAAGGACCCGCCGAGCTTCCGATCGTACGCGAGCCTCGCGGCGGTCGCTGACCGGTTGCAGAAGAACAGCCCTCGGCTGTCGCGCGACAAGGCGGAATTCCTGGCCGGACACTGGGCGAAAGCGCAACCGGACGGCAGCGCGCGGCTCAATTCCGATCCCCGGCACAAGCTGCCATTCCCGACCGTCTACCGGATGGAGGAAGTGCTCGCGATCTGGACGCGGATCGCCGCTCCGGTACTGTGGCTCGCGGCGACCGAGTCGTTCATCCCGAAATGGTTGGGCAGGCACCCCGAAGGCGAAGCCGCCACCGACAGCCTCGCGAGCATCCGCGCGCGGCTGGCGCAGGTTCCGCACGGCCAGCTCGTCACCGTCGACC
>JBGPYP010000148.1:0-6385 GCA_041493285.1 Casimicrobiaceae bacterium | reverse complement strand
CGCGCGCAGCTCCTCGATCAGGTCTGGGGCGATCATGTCTATATCGAGGAGCGCACGGTCGACGTGCATATCCGCCGCTTGCGCCTGGCGCTCGAGCCGTTCGCCTGCGCGCACATGATCGAGACGGTGCGCGGCGATGGTTATCGGCTCGCCGCACCACGCTGACCGCGCGCGACAGGCGGCCCGTTGAGTCCAATCTGGCGCCGCGGTTTGCTCCCGCCGCTCGGGGTCGGGTTGCTCGCGTTGCTGGTCTGGCCGGTTGCGGGCGGTGTCGCGTTGCTCGCGGTTCTCGCCGCCGGCGGGTTCGCCATCGTTCTCTGGCACCTGGCAGAGCTCGATGCGCTGGTGCGCTGGGCGAGCGGCGCGCTCGAAGACCCGGTCCCCGAAGGCCGCGGCATCTGGGCACTCGCGTATGGCGCGCTTTACCGTCGGGTGCGGCTGCGCTCGGCGCGGCAGCGCGACCTGCGCCTGGCGCTGGATCGCTTCGTGAGGGGCGCCGAGGCGTTGCCCGACGGCGTGGTCGTGCTCGACGCGGTCAATCGCATCGAGTGGGCCAATCCGCGGGCGCAGACGCATCTTGGCGTCGACTTTCGCCAGGACGCAGGCACGCCGATCGTCAACCTGGTGCGGCAGCCGGTGTTCGTGCACTACCTCGCCGGAGGAGATTTCAGCGAACCCGTCATCGTCGAATCGCAGCGCGAGGCGGGACTGACGCTGTCGATCCAGATCGTCCCCTTCGGCGTCGAGGAGAAACTCTTGATGAGCCGCGACATCACGCGGCTCGAAGCGGTGGCGCGGCTGCGGCGCGACTTCATCGCAAACGTCTCGCACGAGCTGAAGACGCCGTTGACCGTCCTGATGGGCTTTCTGGAGACGCTCGCAGACTTGCGGCTCGAGGAGCGGCAGCGGCAGCGCTATCTCGCCCTCATGGCCGAGCAGGCGCATAACATGCAGCGGCTGGTCGACGATCTGCTGACGCTCTCGGCGCTGGAGAGCGAGCATAGCGTGCTGCCGGAAGCGGAATTCGCGATCGTTCCGCTGCTGGTGCAGGTCTCCGCCGACGCCAAGGCGCTCTCCGGCGGCCGGCACGAGGTCACGCTCGACATTCGCGACCAGGCGAACGTCACCGGCAGCCGCGACGAGCTGGCGAGCGCGTTCGGCAACCTCGTCAGCAACGCGGTGCGCTACACGCCCGACGGCGGCAGCATCGCGCTCGACTGGCGGGCGACCGCCGGCGGCGGCGAATTCACCGTCGCCGACACCGGCATCGGCATCGCCGCCGAGCACATCCCGCGGCTGACCGAGCGCTTCTATCGCGTCGACCGCAGCCGGTCGCGCGCGACCGGCGGCACCGGCCTCGGGCTCGCGATCGTCAAGCACGTGCTGATGCGCCACCAGGCGGAGCTCGCGATCGACAGCGCGCCGGCGCAAGGCAGTCGCTTCACGGTGCGGTTGCCGGCGAAGCGGGTGAAGATTGTGACCGACACGACAGCAGGGGCCGTTACATCTAGCGACGCACCGACCGATACGGCATCGCCGCGTTGAACAGATCTGTAGATGCGAATTCATTCGCACACGACCATCGCTGGCCGAATGAATTCGGCTGCCGCCTCCTTGATAGCCATGCGTGAAGGCGCAAGCTGCGCGTGTCGGCGGCTGGGGCGACTCGCGGACGCTCGATCCCCGCTCATTACATTCGCGGGTCCCCTCTCGCTGCTCGCGCCGGCGGCCTCCTTGAACGGTGACCGCGCAACGTTGCGCCGTGTGTCGGTCGCTACGCCGACTCGCCTCGCGCGATCCCCGCGTGCGAGCGGGGCGACCGGCGAGGCGGAGCGAGGCTCCGCAAGCGAAGCGAGTGGAGGCGACCCGAGCCAGGCGCGAGGGCCGACAATGCGTCCCAACGTCTTCACGCGACCGTCGTGGAGGCCCTCGCCGCGGGCTCGCGTCGTTACCAGTACCTCATCGCCGCGCTGAACAGGCCCTTCAAGTCGTCGCGCGAGACGTCCTTCGGCGCGTTGCGGATGACGCGCCATTGCGGCTCGGCGCCTGCCGCGAGCGCGTCGACGTCTTTCGCCGCAAAGCCCAAGTCCGACAAGCCGTTGGGGATGTCCGCCGCGCGCATCAACTCGATGACGCGTCCGGCGAGTGCCTCGCCGGCCTCGGGCGCGTCGCCGGGCTTGACCTCGTGCGTGTCCGCGCCCAGGCACGCCGCGCCGTGCACGTGGCGTTCGGGACAGCACGGGGCGGTGTAACGCCACACCGACGGGTTGTTGAGCACGACGGCCATGCCGTGCGGGACCAACGACTTGCCCGGCGGATAGCCCGGCAGATGGAAGTCCCGGACCAGTCCCGACACCGCGTAGGAGAGCCCGTGCGGCAGATGACAGCCGGCGGCGTTGAACGCGATTCCCGCCAGCATCGCGGCATACATCATCTCGGTCCGCGCTTCGGTATCGCTCGCGTCGCTGACCGCGCGTACGAGATACTTGCCGACGCCTTTCAGCGCTTCGGTCGCCAGACCGTCGGAGAACGGGTTCGCGCCCTGCGACACCGGACGGCTCGCGCCGCGCGCGGGATTGAGCCGCCGCGGCCACGGTCGCGCGGTCAGCGATTCCAGCGCGTGGCTCATGCAATCGAAACCGCTGGCGGCGACGACGTTGCGCGGCAGCGTCGCGGTCACCGTCGGATCGATCAGCGCGATGGTCGGGATCAGCCGCCGCGAGATGATGCCCGTCTTGGCGTTGATCTCGGTCAGATTGAAGATCGCGATTCCCGTCGTTTCCGATCCGGTGCCCGAGGTCGTCGGACAGGCGATGTGGGCTTTCAGCGCCCCCGGCACCTTCTGCCCGCCGCCGATCGGGGCGTTCACATAGGTCATGAACTCGGCAGGATGCGTCGCATAGAGATTCGCGGCTTTGCAGGTGTCCATCACCGAGCCGCCGCCGACCGAGACGTAGCCGTCGAATTTGCCTTCGGCGGCGAATCGCGCGGCGGACTGGAACGACGCGGTCGTCGGCTCGACGACGACTTCGTCGTAGACCGTCGCTTCGACGCCGGAGGCCTTGAGCGACCCCAGGACGGCCGCGACATGCGGCGAATCGCTCAGCGCCGCGTCGGTGAAGAGCGCCACCCGCGCGAGTCCCAGCTCGCGCGCGTGCTCGCCGGCTTCCGCGAGGCAGCCCGCGCCGAACGTGAACGTCGGCATGCCGACGGTGAAAGCCTTGTCGCTTCCTTCGACCAGCGTGAAATCGGCGTGGCAGCAGGGCATGGTTATACGCTCCGAAAGTCGAATCTCGCCAATCTACGCTCTTGCAGTGCAACCCTCACGGGAGGTCTGCGAGGATCATGTCGGACGCCTTCTCGGCGATCATGACGACCGGGACGTTGGTGTTGCCGGACGTGAGCGTCGGCATGACGCTGCAATCGACGACGCGCAGACCCTCGAGCCCGTGCACACGCAGCCGGGAGTCGACCACGGCCATGGGATCTCGCACACGGTTGCCCATCTTGCACGTGCCGCTGGGATGAAAGATCGTTCCCCCGGTACTCCTTGCGAATTCGAGCAGGTCATTTTCCGTGGTCGCCGTCGGGCCGGGCCGATATTCGCGCTTGACGTACGGCGCGAGCGCTCGCGTCGCCGCCAGCCGCCGTGCGAGCCGGATCCCCGCGACGAGCGTCTGCCCGTCCCGCGCGGTCGACAGGTAGTTGGGCTGCAGCGCGGGCGGTTCGAGCGGGTCGGCGGATTTGATCCGAACACTTCCGCGCGATTCCGGTCGCAGTTGGCACACCGACAGTGTGAAGCCCGGGAAGGCGTGCGTCGGTGAGCCGGCCATGTCGGAGGATAGCGTCGCGACGTGGAACTGGACGTCCGGTGTCGCCGCCGAAGGATCGACGCGAGCGAAGATGCCGCCCTGATTGATGCCGACCGCCAAGGGCCCGCCGCGCGTGAAAGCGTAGTCCAACCCGATCTTGAGCATGCGCCACCAGCTCCTGAGATCGTCGTTGGTAGTGATCGGCCGGGTACATTCGAAGATCACCCGCGCCTGGAGATGGTCGTGAAGATTCTCCCCGACGCCGGGCAGCTCGTGCACGACCTGTATGCCGAAGGATTCGAGCAGTGCGCGAGCGCCGACGCCGGAGAGCTGGAGCAGTTGCGGCGTCTGCAGCGCGCCGGCGCAGAGAATGACCTCGCGTTCCGCATGCACGGCGACGTCGCCGGCGTGTCCGCGGTAGACGACGCCGGCGGCGCGGCGGCCCTCGAAGGTGACTTTGGTGACCCGAAGTCCCGTCTCGATTCGCAAATTGCCGCGATTGCGGGCCGGCGCGAGATAGGCAGTCGCGGTGCTGCACCGCCACCCGTTGCGGGTGGTAAGGTGGTAATAGCCGACGCCTTCCTGCGTCGCGCCGTCGAAGTCGTCGTTCCGCGGAATACCGAGTTCTGCGCCCGCGGCGATGACCGCTTCGATCAGCTCGTGCTTCCTGCCGATCGGTGAGCGCCATAACGGGCCGCCGAAGCCGTGGTAGGCGGGGTTCCCGCCGATGGCGTGCTCGAGGCGCTTGAAGTACGGCAGCACGTCGGCGTAGCTCCAACCGTCGTTGCCGAGAGCCGCCCAACGATCGTAATCCTCGCGTTGGCCGCGAACCGAGATCAGCCCGTTGATCGAACTGGATCCGCCGAGCGTCTTTCCGCGCGGCCAGTAGATCCGGCGGCCGTTCATTCCAGGCTCGGGCTCCGTGTAGAAGCACCAGTTGACCCGGGGGTTAAACATCGTCTTGGCGTAGCCGATGGGTATGTGGATCCACGGGTACGTGTCGCGCGGGCCGGCCTCGAGCAGGAGCACCGAATGCCGGCCGCCGGCCGAGAGCCGATTGGCAAGCACGCAGCCGGCGGAACCTGCCCCGACGATGACGTAGTCGGCCGTGATCGCGGCCATGATCTGGACCGGACGAAACGGCGTTCCGCCCGGAAATAGTCGGAAAGCCGGCAGTTTAGCGAATCGGGGGCAGCTTCGCGCTCATAGCAGCTGTTTTCCCCCGGGTTGCGCCGGCTGGTTTGACACTGCGGTATGGAAATTGCTAGACTATGCGGTTTCGTCGGAGGGGTTCCCGAGCGGTCAAAGGGAGCAGACTGTAAATCTGCCGGCTCTGCCTTCGAAGGTTCGAATCCTTCCCCCTCCACCACTCGGGAACCAGGGATCAGGCATCGGGAATCAGTTTTTTGGGCGGCGATTGCCGAGCGATCTCTTCACCCGCGGCGCGGTGCCGGGAAGCAGGCAGAGCGGGCAAGCGTGACGCGGGTCTAGCTCACCAGCGGCGCGAGCAGTGTGAGCGTCGCGCAGGACGCCGTGGCGAAAGCGGCACAATGGTAGAGCAGAAGCCTTCGGCAGAGCAGGTAAGGGTGACGCGGGTGTAGCTCAATGGTAGAGCAGAAGCCTTCCAAGCTTACGACGAGGGTTCGACCAGCGGTCCGAGCAGTGTGAGGACCGCGCAGGACGCCGTGGCGGAGCACACGGCGGTCCAAGCCGGAGCGTAGCGAAGGCGAGGACGAGGCGATCGCACGAGCGATCGCCGAGCAATACCTTCACCCGCGGGGCGGGCGAGGGAAGCGAACAGAACGGGTGAGGCGCGCGGGTGTAGCTCAATGGTAGAGCAGAAGCCTTCCAAGCTTACGACGAGGGTTCGATTCCCTTCACCCGCTCCAACAGGGTATTGGCGGTCGAACCATGAGTCATCAAGCCATGACTTATCAAACCATGACTTATCAAGCCGTTACTTATCAAGCTGCTACTTATCAAATCGTTACTTATCAAAGCCTGACTGATCAAACCATGGGTAATGGAACCATGGGTAATCGAACCATGGCGGGTAATCGAACCATGGCCGGCGCTGCCCTGCGGTGGGGCGCTAATCGAGCTCGCAATTTCGGCCGAGGTCGCTGTTCCGGCGCCCATGTAGCTCAGTGGCAGAGCACTCCCTTGGTAAGGGAGAGGTCGAGCGTTCAATCCGCTCCATGGGCACTATCCCAACTGTTTGAGACGCTGACGACGACTACTTCACGGACACTGGCAAGAGGAATCGGTCATGGCGAAAGCAAAGTTTGAGCGGACGAAGCCGCACGTGAACGTGGGGACGATCGGTCACGTGGACCACGGCAAGACGACGCTGACGGCGGCGCTGACGCTGGTGCTGTCGCGGCAGTTTGGAGGGGAGGCGAGGAGCTACGATCAAATTGACAATGCGCCGGAGGAGAAGGCGCGGGGGATCACGATCAACACCGCGCATGTGGAGTACCAGACCAAGAACCGGCACTACGCGCACGTGGATTGCCCGGGGCATGCGGACTACATCAAGAACATGATCACGGGTGCGGCGCAGATGGACGGGG
>JBGPYP010000127.1:0-7372 GCA_041493285.1 Casimicrobiaceae bacterium | reverse complement strand
CGCGGCAACCTTTTCGTCGTCGACGCCAATCTCCTGCACCGCGCCGGTCCACGCTTCGTCGAGGGCGCGGAGCAACTCTGCGCCGCCCTCGATCGGGCGCGCGAGAACCTGCGGCGATAAGCGCGCTCAACGCAATGCTTGCGATCACTCCGGCGCAAAGACGTTGCCGCGCGGGCCCGCGAGCGCCCGGAGCGGCACGCCGTAAAGGCGGGAGAGCCGCTCCGGGGTCAGGAGCGCGTGCGCTGACCCGGCGAAGGCGTCGCCGCCGGAGAGCAGCAATGCGTGATCGCAGTAGCGCAGCGCGAGATTGACGTCGTGCACGACCATGACGACTGCTCGATCTTCCGCCCGGACCACCGCGACGAGCCGGTCGAGCAGCGCAAGCTGGTGCGAGAGATCGAGGTGGCTCGCTGGCTCGTCGAGCAGGAACAGGCGCGGTTGTTGCGCGAAGAGCGCGGCGAGCGCGACGCGCCGGCGCTCGCCGCCGGAAAGGGTGCGCACGTCGCGCGCGTCGGTGCCTGTCATGTCCGCCGCGGAAAGCGCCTCGCGCGCGATCCGGATGTCGTCAGGGCCTTCCCACTGCCAGCGCGAAAGATGCGGATGACGACCGACGAGCACCGTTTCGAGTACCGTCGCGGGAAAAGCATCGCTGTCATCCTGCGGCAGCACGCCGCGCAGGCGGGCCACCTCCCGGCGGGCGAGGCCCGCGAGCGGTCGCCCGAGGAGCTCGATCGCGCCCGCTGCCGGAGCGCGCAGTCCCGCGAGCGTGTGCAACAGCGTCGTCTTGCCCGCGCCGTTGCGGCCCAGAATCGCCCAGCACTCGCCGGGCGCGACGGCGAGATTGAGGCCGCTGCACGCTTGGTGGCCGGCGATCGTCACCGTGAGGCCGCGCGTAGAGAGAAGCGGTCGGGTCGTCATCGGTGCTCGCGCCGCAAAAGATAAAGGAACACCGGCACGCCGACGAGCGCGGTGATCACGCCTGCCGGCAACTGCGCAGGGGCGGCGACTTGTCGCGCCAGCGTATCGGCGAGGAGGAGCAGCGCGCCGCCGGCGAGCGCGGCGGACGGCAGCAGCACGCGCTGATCGTTGCCGACGACGAGGCGTACTGCATGCGGGACGATCAGGCCCACGAAGCCGATCGCGCCCGCGGTCGTCACCGCGGCCGCGGTGAGCAATGCGGACAGCGCGAACAGCAGCCACGGCAGGCGCGCGACGTCGACGCCCAGCGCCGCGGCGGTCGCATCGCCGCGGGCGAACGCGTTGAGATCGCGCGCGAACGGCAGCGCCGCCGCGATGGCCAGTGCCAGCGCGCCGAGCGTCGACCACGCGACCGGCGGCGCCGAAAGATCGCCGATCAGCCAGAACAGCATGCCGCGCAACTGCGCATCGGGCGCGAGCGACAGAATGAGCGCGACGACCGCGCCCCATCCGGCGGCGATGACGATGCCGGTAAGCAGGAGTCGCGTCGGCGACCAGGTGCCGGCCCCGCGCGCGAGGCCGAACACGATCAGCGTGGAAACGAGCGCGCCGCCGAACGCACCCGCGGACACGAGCCACGCGGCAGCGCCGAGCAGCATCATCGCCAGCGCACCGACCGCGGCACCACCTGAGACGCCGAGCACGTAGGGGTCGGCGAGCGGGTTGCGCAGTAGCACCTGCAGGAGCGCGCCTGCGAGCGCGAGGCAGCCGCCCGCGGCGAACGCTGCGATCGCGCGCGGCAGGCGAAGCTCGCGTACGATCGCGCGTTGCGTTTCGTCGCCGGACGCCAAGAGCGCGCGCACCACCGCCCCGGGCTCGATCGCGACGCTGCCTATCGACAGCGCCAGCGCGAACGCGGCCAACGCGAACGCGAGCAGGGCAACCAACGCGGGAACGGCGGAAATCCGGGGCATCGCGGCGAACGCGCGGGACAAAAATGGGAAAAGCGCGGAGAAAACGGGGCGGAGAGACCAAGGCATTATAGCCTGCGGTCGACCGGCCTATAATTCCCGTCTGGATGCGGTTCGTCGGGAGCGGTTTCGCCGGACCGTGGTCGAACGCTCATGAGCAAAGCCTTCACACGCGAACAGGACTCCGACCTCGACGACGAGCTCGAGGCTGCCTCACCGCTGCCGGTGGGCAGTCGCAACTACATGACTCCCGCTGGTTTCGCCCGCCTCAAGTCGGAGTTGACCCGGCTGGTCGACCAGGAGAGGCCGGAGGTCGTCGCCATCGTGGCCTGGGCCGCCGGCAACGGCGATCGCTCCGAGAATGGCGATTACATCTACGGCAAGAAGCGGTTGCGCGAGATCGACCGTCGCATCCGCTTCCTCATCAAGCGGCTGGACAACGCCGAGGTCGTCGATCCGCTGGCCAGGCGCGACGCCGACAACGACGACCAGATTTTCTTCGGCGCGACGGTGACCGTAAGCAACTCGCGCGGCGAGGAGCGCACCGTGAGCATCGTGGGCGTCGACGAGATCGACACGGCGCGTGGATACATCAGCTGGGTGTCGCCGATGGCGCGAGCGTTGATCAAGGCGCGCGAAGGCGATGCGGTCACGCTCAACACCCCGGCCGGCGTCGAGCAGCTCGAGATTCTTGTCGTGCGCTACGAGCCGCTCGATACTCACTGATGGCGATAAAGCGGTCCGCATGCGTTTTTCGCGGCGCGCATCGAACCTGCACGGTGCCGGTTGACGCGGCCGAAACGTTCCGCCTATAGTGCCTCATGGACTCCCAACTCGCCGGGCTCGAGCAAAAGCTCGCGACGCTGCTTGCGGACTACCATCACGTGCGCGCGGAGAACGAGTCGCTCAAGCGCGAGCTCGCTCGCGCCCAGGAGCAGTATCGGGCGCTGGCGGCGCGCATGGCCGCCGCGACCACGCGCCTGGATTCGCTGCTGCAGCAGCTCCCGGAATCTGCGACCTAGGGAGCCTCTGACACAGTGAAACACGTGTGCGTTGCCGGCCAAAACCGCCGCTGGTGCGGCGCAGGGCGCAGCGAATAGTGGAGCCTATTCGCAAGCCCAGCAACAATGCCAGCGGCGGTTTTGGCCGCAACCCGAAGGGCTGGCCGCGATTTGGGCCCACCCGCTTTGTCGCAAGCCACTTGCTTGGGGACCTACCAAGCGGCATGGCTTGCTTCGCGCGCTTGAGCCCAAATCGTGCCAGCGCATCACGCGTTTCATTATGTTAGAGGCTCTTGGAGACGGTTTTCTCGCTACGCTGCCGCGGCTCTCGCCGCTGGCGGGTGCGCCGCGCGGGAGCCGGGCGATGCTCGTCTACGACCCGACGCTCGCCTGGGCCGCGCTGCTGCTTCTGGCGATCGGGTTGGTGATGGTGTATTCGGCCTCGATCGCGAGCGCGGAGGCCTCCGCGTACACCGGCTATCGGCCGTGGTATTTCCTCGCCCGTCATGCGCTGTTCGTCGTCGCCGGCCTGGCAGCGGGCCTGATCGCGTTTCAGATTCCGGTGAAGGTCTGGCAGGCGCTCGCGCCGTATCTGTTCATCGCCGGCGGCGCACTGCTCGTCGCGGTGCTCGTCCCCGGCGTCGGGCGCGCGATCAACGGCAGCAAGCGCTGGCTCTCGCTCGGGGTGGTGAACCTGCAGCCGTCGGAGTTCATGAAGCTCTTCGTCGTGCTCTACGCGTCGAGCTACGCGGTGCGCCGCGCAACGTTCCTGCATGCAGAACAGCCGCTCAAGCAAACGCTCTTGCGCGGGTTCCTGCCGCTGCTCGCGGTGATGACGCTCATCGGCGCGTTGCTGCTGCACGAACCCGACTTCGGGGCCTGCGTCGTGATCGTCGCCATCGCGTTCGGCATCCTGTTCCTGGGCGGGCTCGACTGGCGGCTGCTGCTGGGCTTGAGCGTGCTGCAGCCGATCGCATTGTGGGTCTTGATCAGCATCGCGCCGTATCGGCTGCAGCGCTTCGCCGGTTTCCTCGATCCCTGGGCCGACGCGTACGGCAAGGGCTATCAACTGTCGCATTCGCTGATCGCCTTCGGCCGTGGCGAATGGTTCGGTGTGGGTCTGGGCTCAAGCGTGGAGAAGCTGCTTTACCTGCCCGAAGCGCATACCGACTTCCTGCTCGCGGTCATTGCCGAAGAGCTGGGCTTCGCCGGCGTCATCCTGGTGATCGCGTTGTTCGCGTGGCTGCTCGTCCGCGCGTACGCGATCGGCCGCCAGGCCGCGCGGCTCGAGCGAGCGTTCGCCGCCCTCATCGCGCACGGCATCGGCATCTGGCTCGGCGTGCAGGCCTTCATCAACATCGGCGTCAACATGGGCGTGCTGCCCACCAAAGGGCTCACGCTGCCCCTGCTGTCCTTCGGCGGCAGCGGCATCGTCGCCAATTGCCTCGCGGTTGCGATCCTGCTCCGCGTCGATTATGAAAACCGCAGGCTGCTCCGGGGCTTCACCGTATGACCGGCACGGTCATGATCACCACCGGCGGCACCGGCGGCCACGTGTTTCCAGGGCTCGCGGTCGCCGCGCGCCTGATCGCGAAGGGCTGGCGCGTGTTCTGGCTGGGGACGCACGAAGGCCTCGAGGCAAAGCTTGTGCGCCAGCACGGGCTCGACTTCGAGGCGATCCGCTTTGCCGGTGTGCGCGGCAAGGGCGTCAAGCGGTTGCTGCTCGGACCGTTCGCACTACTGGTCGCATTCTGGCAGAGCGTGCGTGTCATCCGGCGCCGCGCGCCCGACGTCGTGCTTGGCCTGGGCGGATTTGCATCGTTTCCCGGCGCGTTGATGGGTGTGGCTTGCAGCAAACCGCTGGTGATCCACGACGCCAATGCGGTGGCGGGACTCGCCAATCGTATCCTCGCTTACGGCGCCGATCGCATTCTCCTCGGATTCCCTGATGCGTTTGGCGGCCGTCACGCCGCGAAGGTGGAATGGGTCGGCAATCCGGTGCGCGACGACATCGCCGCAGTGGCGCCGCCGGAGGAGCGCTTTCGCGGGCGCAACGGGCCGCTCAAGCTGCTCGTCCTTGGCGGGAGCCTCGGCGCGGCGGCGCTGAACGAGCGCGTACCGGCCGCGCTCGCGCTGCTCCCCGCAGCATCGCGCCCGATCGTGACGCACCAGGCCGGCGAGAAGCACATCGAAGCGCTGCGCGCGGCGTACGCCGCGGCCCGGGTCGAAGCGGAATGCGTGCCGTTCATCACCGATATGGCGCGCCGCTACGGAGAGGCGGATTTCGTGATCAGCCGCAGCGGCGGCCTAACGGTAGCCGAGTTGGCCGCGGTCGGCGTGGGCTCGGTGCTGGTGCCTCTCCCCGGCGCGATCGCCGACGAACAGACGCAGAACGCGCGCTTTCTCGTCGCTGCGGGCGCCGGGGTCCTGATCCCCCAAGCTGAGCTGGCGCCGGAGCGACTGGCCGAGTTCATCCGCGGGTGCACGCGCGAGCGTCTTCTCGCGCTCGCGATCGCCGCGCGCCGCGTCGGGCGCGCGGACGCCGCCGAGCGGGTCGCAGCGGCGTGCGTGGCGGAAGCGGAGCGGTCGTGAAGCACAAGGTCAAGCGCGTGCACTTCGTCGGCATTGGCGGCGCCGGGATGAGCGGCATCGCGGAGGTGCTGCTCACGCAGGGGTACGCCGTCAGCGGATCGGATCTGGCGCAAGGCACCGCGACACGGCGACTGACCGAGCTCGGCGCGCGGGTGACGATCGGCCACGCCGCGGCCAACATCTCGGGCGCGGACGTGGTCGTCGTCTCGACGGCCGTGCCCGTCGACAATCCGGAGGTCGCTGCCGCGCGGGAGCAGGGCATCCCGGTCGTTCCGCGCGCGCTGATGCTCGCCGAACTGATGCGCTTGAAGCAGGGGATCGCCGTCGCCGGCACACACGGCAAGACGACGACGACGAGCCTTATCGCGAGCGTGCTTGCCGAGGGCGGGCTCGATCCGACCTTCGTCATCGGCGGCCGGCTGCTGTCCGCCGACACGCACGCACGGCTGGGCAGCGGCGAGTTTCTGGTGGCCGAGGCCGACGAGTCCGACGCGTCGTTTCTCGTCCTGCAGCCGGTGCTCGCGGTGATCACCAACATCGACGCCGATCATATGGAGACCTACGGCCACGACTTCACCCGGCTCAAGGAGGCGTTCGTGCATTTCGCGCTGCGGCTTCCGTTCTACGGCGTGGCGGTATTGTGCGTCGACGACGCGAACGTGCGCGAGATCATGCCTGCGATCACCAAGGCGATCGTCACTTATGGCCTGGCGGCGGACGCGCGCGTGCGCGCGGAAGCGGTGACGCACGTGGCCGGCCGGATGCGGTTCGTCGCCCGGAGCGAAGGTCGCGACGATCTCGCGGTCGAACTCAATCTCGCCGGCGTGCACAACGTGCAGAACGCACTGGCCGCGATCGCGGTCGGGCGCGAGACCGGCGTTCCCGACGCCGCGATCGCGAAGGCGCTCTCCGAGTTCAAGGGGGTCGGGCGGCGGTTCCAGCGTCACGGCGAGGTGAAGCTCGCCGGCGGCGGGCGCTACACGCTCGTCGACGATTACGGTCACCATCCGGCGGAAATGGCGGCGACGCTGGCCGCAGCGCGTGGCTCGTTCCCGGGCCGGCGCTTGGTGCTCGCTTTTCAACCGCACCGCTATACACGCACGCGCGACCTGTTCGAGGACTTCGTCAGGGTCCTGTCCACCGCCGATGCGCTGGTGCTGACCGAGGTCTACCCGGCCGGCGAGTCCCCGATCGTCGCCGCCGACGGCCGCGCGCTGGCGCGCGCGCTGCGCGTCGCCGGGAAGATCGAACCGGTGTTCGTCGAGGACGTCGCCGGCGTGGCCGAGGCGATCCGTTCGGTCGTGCGCGATCGTGATCTCGTGCTGACGATGGGCGCGGGATCGATCGGCGGCGTCCCGCAACAGCTCACGCAAGCCGCGTCATGAACATGGTCGAGCCACGGCACTTCATCGGTCTCCGCGGGGCGCTCACGCTCGACGCACCGCTCGCACCGCACACAACGTGGCGCGCCGGCGGGCGCGCCGATGTCGCCTACGTCCCTGCGGACCGCGATGATCTGGCGCTCTTCCTGCGGCAGCTGCCGATTTTCGAACCCGTGACGGTGCTCGGGCTCGGCAGCAACACGCTGGTGCGCGACGGCGGCGTGCGCGGCGCGGTGATTCTGCTGCACAACCCGGGCGGCGCGCTCGCCGTGACCGACGGGCTTGTGTACGCAGACGCGGGTGTGGCGTGTCCCAAGCTCGCACGCTTCGCAGCGCGCCACAGCTGCGCAGGCGCCGAATTCCTGGCCGGGATACCGGGGACCGTCGGCGGCGCGCTGGCGATGAACGCGGGCTGTTACGGCGGCGAGATCTGGGCGCGGGTCGCGAAAGTCGAGCTGGCGATGCGCGACGGCACGTTCGTCGTGCGCACGCCGGCGGACTACGCGGT
>JBGPYP010000352.1:0-2636 GCA_041493285.1 Casimicrobiaceae bacterium | reverse complement strand
GCAAGAGCCCGTACTACGACGCCAAGGCGACGCCCGCGACACCGCGCTGGGTCAACGTGGAAGTGACGCTGGTCGAGAAGACGCGGCTGGTTCCGCTCGCGGAGCTGCGGGCGGAGTCCGCGCTCTCGGGCATGCGCGTTCTGCAGCGAGCCAATCGGCTGTCGATCACGCCGCTCGACCCGCGTGAATGGAACCTCATCACCGGGAAGTTGCTGTCGCGGCCCTAGATCGGGATCATGCCGGGCGACGCGAATAGGTCTCCCGCAACACGTTCTTCTGCACCTTGCCCATCGCGTTGCGCGGCAGGTCGGCGACGAAGTGCACGCGCTTGGGGACCTTGAAGCCTGCGATCTCGGACTTGAGCGCGGAGAGCATTTCGTGCTCGGTCAACGCGTGGCCGGCGCGCGCAACGACCACGGCGGTGACGGCTTCGCCGAGATCCGGGTCGGGGACGCCGATCACCGCCGATTCGGCCACGCCCGGCAAGGCGTCGATCTTGTCCTCGATTTCCTTGGGATAGACGTTGAGCCCGCCGGTGATGATCAGGTCCTTGGCGCGCCCGACGATCTTCAGGTAGCCGTTCGGCAGCCACTCGCCCATGTCGCCGGTCCGGAAATAGCCGTCGGCGGTGAACTCTTCACGCGTCTTGTCGGGCATCTGCCAGTAGCCGCCGAAGACGTTCGGGCCCTTGACCTCGATGACACCGACCGCTCCCGGTGCGCAGGGGCGGCCGTCGCTGTCGGCGATGCGCACCGATACCCCAGGCAGCGGCAAGCCTGCGCTTCCGGCAACCCGCTCGCCGCCGAGCGGATTCGCGGTGTTCATCCCGGTCTCGGTCATGCCGTAGCGCTCGAGGATCGTGTGTCCGGTACGGACGCGGAATTCGGCGAATGTCTCGGCTAGCAGCGGCGCCGAGCCGGACACGAACAGGCGGATGTTGCGGCAGTCGCGCTCGCCGAATGCGGGGTCCGCGAGCAGCCGGGTATAGAACGTCGGAACGCCCATCATCACGGTCGCGTGCGGAAGCAATCCGAGCACGTCCTTGACGTCGAACTTCGGCAACCAGAGCATCCGGCTGCCGGACAGCAGCGCGCAGTGGCAGGCGACGAAGAGCCCGTGCACGTGATAGATCGGCAAGGCGTGGAGCAGAACGTCGCCGCGCGTGAATCCCCACTGCTCGACCAGCGTGAGCGCGTTGCTGGCGAGATTGCGATGCGAGAGCATCGCGCCCTTGGAGCGTCCCGTCGTGCCCGACGTGTAGACGATCGCCGCGAGATCGTTCGGACCGGAGGGTACCGTTTCGAACGTATCGGGCCGGCCGTCGGCGCGCTCGAGCAACGTCCCTGCGGCGCCGTCCAGCGTCAGCGCGGTCGCCTCCGGCCGCAGCGGCGCGACGCCCGCCGCGGCGTCGGGCTTGCAAACGATGACCAAGGGCTCGGCGTCGGCGAAGAAATACGCAAGCTCGTTTTTCACGTAGCCGCTGTTGAGCGGCAGGTACACGAGCCCCGCGCGCAGACAAGCGAGATAGAGCGCCAGCGCCTGCCAGCATTTGTCGATCTGCGCGGCCACCCGGTCACCCGGTCGACACCCGGCGTCGACGAGCGCGTGCGCGATGCGCGCCGACGCGGCGTCGAGATCGTCGTAGTGGATCACCGGACCGCCGGGGATGAGTAGGCAAGGCTGCTCCGCATCCTCCGGGAAATGGTCGCGCAGCAGCGCGTACAGGTTGGCGTTCATGGGCGGATGCGGCAGGCTACAATTGTACGATTCTCGATCCCCGCGTTCCTGCGAGATGGACCTGCCAGCAACGATGCGCTATGTCGCGGCCCGCGAGCCCGGTCCGCCCGACGTGCTGGGCGTCGGGCAGACGCACGTGCCGCAGCCCCGGCGCGGCGAGGTTCTGGTCCGCGTCGCCTACGCCGGAGTGAACCGCCCCGACTGCCTGCAGCGCGCGGGAGGTTATCCGCCGCCGCCGGACGCATCGCCGATCCTCGGGCTCGAAGTCGCCGGCACCATCGCGGCACTCGGCGAGGGCGTGGCCGGATGGCGCGTCGGCGACGTCGTTTGCGCGCTCACACCCGGAGGCGGTTACGCGGAGTATTGCACGACGCCCGCTGCCTATTGCCTGCCGGTGCCGCGCGGATTGTCGCTGCTCGAGGCGGCGAGCCTGCCGGAGAATTACTTCACCGTTTGGCACAACGTGTTCGAGCGCGGCGCGTTGCGCGAAGGCGAGACGCTGCTCGTGCACGGCGGCTCGAGCGGCATCGGGCTCTCCGCGATACAGCTCGCCAAGGCGTTCGGTGCGAGCGTGATCACGACCGTCGGCAGCGCGGAGAAGGCCGCGTATTGCCGCGGAGCCGGCGCCGATCACGCGCTCAACTACCGCGAGCAGGACTTCGCGGCGGAAGTCGCGAAGATCACCGCCAAGCGCGGGGTCGACGTCGTGCTCGACATGGTCGGCGGCGATTACATCGAAAAGAATCTCAAGTGCCTGGCGCTGGAGGGGCGGCTCGTCTTCATCGCGTTTCTGCGCGGCAGCCGCGTCGAAGTCGACTGGCGATTCATCATGTTGAAGCGGCTGACGATCACCGGCTCGACGATGCGCGCGAGCCCGCACGAGCGCAAGGCTGGGATCG
>JBGPYP010000146.1:0-6461 GCA_041493285.1 Casimicrobiaceae bacterium | reverse complement strand
TGACCGGCTACGAGGATTGCGCGCGGCAGCGCAACCTCACCGACGCCGGGCGCACCGAGGCGCGCGCGATCGGCGCGGCGATCAAGCATCTCGGCGTGCCGGTCGGCGACGTGCTGGCGAGTCCGTTCTGCCGCACGATGGAAACCGCGAGGCTGATCTTCGGTCGCGCAACCGCGACGCCCGCGGTCCGCGGCGGCCCGGCCGCCGGCGTCGCGCCCGACCGTTACGCCGAGCTGCGCCAATTGCTGTCCTCGTCTCCACCCGCCGGGACCGACCTCGCGATCGTGAGCCACGGCAATCCGTTCCGCGCGGTGACCGGCGAGCCGTATCTCGCCGAGGGCGAAGCCGCGGTGATCCGCCCGCTCGGCAAGAACGGATTCCGCATCATCGCGCGCATCGCCAAGGATGGCTGGGACTCCCTGGCCGCGCCGTAGCCACTGGCTGTGGTTCGCACTGGCGATCGGCGGCGGAGTCTGGCTGCGCCTCGACCAGCTCGCATCGCAGCTCCTGCTCGAGGACGAGTGGCACGCCGTCTATCGCGTCGTGCACGATACGCCGGCCGCGGTGTTCCTCGACTTCGGGCATTCGGATTCGAGTATTCCGCTGACCCTGCTCTACCTGTTCGAGGCGCGCACGTTCGGCCTGTCCGAACTCGGCATGCGCGCCCCGCTCGTCGTCGCCGGCATCGCGATGCTGGTGCTGTTTCCCTGGTACGCCGCACGGCGCATCGGGCGCGCCGAGGCGCTGCTCTTCGCCGCGCTGCTCGCAATCTCGCCGCTGTTGTACTTCTTCAGCCGCACCGCGCGGCCGTACGCGCTGACGCTGCTTCTGGTGTGGGTCGCGCACGTCGCGTTCCGGCGTTATGTGGACGGGGCCAACGGCGGGCGGCGGGAGCTTGCGCTGTACGCCGCGAGCGCCACGCTCGCAGCGTGGCTGCATCCGGTCGTCGTGCCGTTCGTCGTCGCGCCGTTCGTTCCGGCCACGTGGGGGTGCCTGCGAAGCCCATCCGGCGCCGCGCGCAAGGTCGCGCTCTTGCGGCTCGCTGCGCCGGCACTCGCGGCGGGCGTGCCGATGACCGCACTGTTATTGCCGCCGCTCCTCGCGTACCCGGAGTCGCTGAGCCTCAAGGGCGGCATCGATCTGCCGCACGCCGACACGCTGATCGGGGTCTGGTATCACTGGTTCGGCAGCGGCGCCACGCCTGCGGTGCTGGTCTGCAGCGCCCTGGCGCTGGCGGGCGCTCCGGTCGTCTGGCGCCGCGTGCCCGAGGCGAGATCGATGCTCGCCGGCGTGGCCTTGTCCGGGCTGATGATCGTCGTGACGCGTCCGGCCTGGATCCACAACCCATTGACCTTCGCCCGCTACCTGTTGCCGGTGCTGCCGATGCTGCTGCTGGCGACAGCCTGCGGCGCGATGCGCCTGGCGCGCACGGTGCAAGCCTCGGTCGCCGCACGGGGCGCGACGCGGATCGTCGCGGGCACCGGTGGCGCAAGGCCCGCGCCGATCCCGCTGGTCGCACTGGCGGCGCCCACGCCGCTCTCGCCGGTTCTCGTGCACCCGAACGGCAACGGCTTGCACTCGCTCTATCAGTTCGACTTCCGCCCCGAGCACGACCCTATCCGCATCTTCATGGACGGCATCCCCCTCTCGCCGTGGTGGTCGCGGCTCGCCGACCGGCCGCCCGGCTCGCTGGCGATCGCTGTCGCGCCGTTTCCGACCGAGAGCGTCGGCTGGGATGCGCCGCGCTGGCAGCGCTTGAGCCGCCAGCGCGTGCTCTCCGGGTTCCTGACTCCGCTGTGCGCGACCGCGCGGGTGAACGAAGTCCCTGACGATGCGCGCTTCCGCTTCCGCAACGCCGTCCACCTCGGCGACGACGCGGTGCTCGCCGCGCAAGGCGTCGATTTCATCGCGTGGCAGAAGCCGTACCGCTACGTCGCGCACGGCCTCGACGTTCTGGTCGCCGCCGACGTCGCAGCGTGCGCGGGCGCGCTCAGCGGGCGTTTCGGAGCGCCCGTGTACGAGGATGAGTGGCTGGTGGTCTATCGCCCGCGGGACCAGGCGACAGGCGTGCGCGATGCCGGCCGATAAACCCGCGACGGGGCACGCCACTGCCGACCCGGCGGTTCGGGTCGGCGCGGCGGGAGATCTGCGCCGGGCCGTGATCATAGGCCTGATCGCGAATTTCTCGCTGCACGTGCTGACCGGCTTCGCCGCGGTAGCGGTGCATTACGGCGCGCTCTACGCGTTGCTCAAGCTCGGCGTGCCTCCGCTGATCGCGAGCGGCATCGGCTTTTGCGGCGGCGCGGGAACGCGCTTCGCATTGGCGTACTGGCGCGTATTCACCCCGTCGCACGGGCTGACGACGGCCGGCCGGCGCTTCGTGGTCGTGATCGGCATTCAGGCGGTCATGAACACGGCATTGCTGGGGCTCCTGCTCGCGAGCGGCATCGGCATATGGCCGGCGCAGATCGCGACGACGATCGTGCTCACCTTCGCCAACTACGTTGCCTACCGGCTGTGGGTGTTTCGCTAGGGAATCCCTGAGCAAGCCCCCGTTCGCCCTGAGCCGGTCGAAGCCTGTCCTGAGCAAGGTCGAAGGGGGCGAACCGGCCTCGCAGGGTTTTCGCGATCGACGCGTCCGTTCATGCTTCGACAAGCCTGTCCTGAGATTCGAAGGGCTCAGCACGAACGGACACTACAACGCTTTCCCAACCGCTACTTGACCGTCGCCTGGCTCTGCCCGAACAGGATCTTCCTCTCCGCCTCGGTGCGAATGCCGCCCGCCGTCGGATTGATCTCCTTCGCCTTGGCGTAAGCGTGCACGACCGCCGGCCGCGCCCTGATCGCTTCCTTCCAGCGCTTCAAGTGCGGGAACTCGTCGATATTCTGCTGCTGCCGTTCAGGTACCACCCACGGGTAGCTCGCGATGTCGGCGATCGTGTACTCGCCGACGATGAACTCGCGGTCGGCGAGGCGCTTGTTCAACACCGCGTACAGTCGCCCCGTCTCGCGCACGTAACGGTCGATCGCGTACGGCAGCTTCTCGGGCGCGTACAAACCGAAATGATGGTTCTGCCCCGCCATCGGCCCGAGATTCGCCATCTGCCAGAACACCCACTGGATGCAGTCCAGGCGCGCACGCCATTCGGTGGGAATGAACCGGCCGATCTTGTCGGCGAGATAGAGCAGGATCGCGCCCGACTCGAACATCGGCAACGGAGCGCCCCCGTCTGCGGGAGCCCGGTCGACGATCGCGGGAATGCGATTGTTGGGCGCGATCTTCAGAAACTCAGGATCGAATTGCTCGCCCTTGCCGATGTTGACCGGATAAATCGTGTATGGCAGCCCCGCTTCCTCGAGGAAGATGGTCAGCTTGTGGCCGTTGGGCGTGGGCCAGTAGTAGAGGTCGATCATAAGTTCTTCGCCAGCAGGCTAACGCACGCGCAAAGCGTCGCGAGCGGCCCGAGCGCGCGAAGGCCCGCAGCGAGCCCCGAGACAGTACAAATGTAGTACGGCGAGGGGCGAGCGAGGATACGACAAAGCGATCGGGTCGCGCAGCAGCTTTGCATCAGAACGTCCCAGGATAGGCACCGCCGTCGATCAGGAGATTCTGCCCGGTAATGTACGCCGCCTGCACGCTACAGACATACGCGCACAGCGCACCGAATTCCGCGGGCGCGCCGAAGCGGCCGCTGGGGTTGGCTTGCTGCATCGCCTGGACGATCTCCTCGACGGGTTTGCCGGCAGTCTTCGCCCGGAGCGCCACGTTGCCGCGCAACCGATCGGTATCGAATGACCCGGGCAGGAGGTTGTTAATCGTCACGCCGTGACGCGCGACCTTGCGAGCGAGACCGGCGATGAACCCGGTGAGTCCGCTGCGCGCGCCATTCGATAGCCCCAACGTCTCGATCGGCGCTTTCACGGCCGAGGAAGTTATGTTGACGATGCGGCCAAATCCGCGCTCGATCATGCCGTCGAGCGTCGCCTTGATCAGCTCGATCGGGGTCAGCATGTTGGCGTCGAGCGCGCGGATCCAGGTGTCGCGATCCCACTCGCGAAAATCGCCCGGCGGCGGGCCACCGGCGTTGTTCACCAAAATGTCCGGGCGCGGGCACGCGGCCAACGCGGCCGCTCGACCCTGAGGCGTCGTGATGTCGCAGGCGACCCAGCGCACTTCGCCGCCCGTAACGGCGCCGATCTCGGCGGCGGCCTGCCGCACGGCGGCCTCGGTGCGGGCACAGATCGTCACCGCCACGCCTTCGCGCGCGAGCGCCTCCGCGCAGCCGCGGCCGAGGCCCTTGCTGGCGGCGCAGACCAGTGCGCTCCTCCCGGCGATGCCGAGATCCACGTCAACTTCCCGGGAGATTGTGAACGTTCGGGAAGAACAGATCCTTCCACGACGAAGGCTTTTCCTTGATCGTGCCGACCTTCGCCATGAATTCCGCGGTCTTCATCGTGCTCTTCGGCACCAGCGTGTATTCGACCAGCGGGTCTTCCAGCATCTTCAGTAGCTCCTCGACCGTCTCCTTGGTGCCGGACATGCGTTTGTAGACTTCGGCCGCCGCGCGCTTGTCGCGGTTGATCGTCGCGGTCGCTTCCTGGAACGCGGCGACGAACGCGGCGTACGTCTTGGGATTGGCGTCGCGAAACTTAGCAGTCGACCACACGACGTTGAACGTTGCCGGCCCGCCCAGTATCTCGTAATTGCCGAGTACGGTGTGGATGCCGGGCCTCGCCGCTTCCTGATACTGGCACGGCGGCGAGCTGAAATGCGCGGTAATCGTGCCGCCGCCGGAAAGCAGCGCGGTCATTGCGTCCGGATGTGGCAGTGACACGGTTAGCGGATCGAGCTTGGCGTAGTTCTGCTTGCCGAATTCCTTGGCCGCGGCCATTTGCAGCAACAGCGCCTGCGTCGATACCTTGACCGTCGTCACCGCGATCTTGTCGCGGTCGGTGAAATCCCGGATCGACCTGACGTTCGGATTTGACGTGACGAGGTTGACCGGCATCGAGTTCAGTGCTCCGACGCCGCGGACTTCCTGCGCCGTACCGCGGGTTTTCGACCACAGCGTGATCAGCGAGGGAACCCCGCCGGTGCCGAAGTCGATGCCGCTTGACAGGAGCGCGTCGTTCATGGCGCCGGGTCCGCCGAGCTTCGCCCAGCTCACGGTGAGGTCGCCCAGGCCCATCGCCTTCGCCTGTTTCTCGACGAGTCGGGAGTCTTCCATGATCATCAGCGCAAGGTACGACAGCCCGAACTGCTGCGCAGCGCGGACTACGCTGGTCTCGGCGCCTGCAGGAGCAGCGATCCCGAAGAGCAGCGCGCCGCAGAGCGCGACGGCAGAGAAATGCACGCGTCGCAAGGTGATCACGGCCATCATCGCTGGTCAGTCGGCAGCCGCCACGGCGCGCGCCGATACCGAACGGCGCACTTGCAATACCGTGCCGATGGCGAGGAACAGGCAGACCGCGACGGCGACGAACACCACGCGCGGCTCGCCATTATCGAGCAACGCGCCCACGGCGACCGGCGCGATGGTCGCGCCGAGATCGAGGCCGGAGTAGACGAAGCCGTAGACGCGGCCCGATGCGCCGGGCGGCGTCGCTCCGCGCACGATCATGTCGCGCGACGGCCCGGTCGCGCCGAGCGCGAAGCCGGTGACGGCGAAGAGCGCGATCGCGAAGCTTGCGACGGCAGGCGTGGCGCCGACGAGCAGCATCAGGGCACCGCCTGCAAACAGCCCCGTCGCCGCCACCCAATCGTGACGCGCAGTATGCGCCGCCAGAAAACCGCCGGCGAGAATCCCCGCGGTGCTGCCGAGGAGATACGCGGTCAGCGCGGAGGTGGCGAGCGCCAGCGGCACCGCGTAAGCGGCGTTGAGCGCGGTGCCGGCGAAAGTCTGGATCCCGATGCTCGCCAGCGTCAGCACCGCAAAGTAGAGAAAGCAGAGCAGGATCGCCTTTTGCCGGAACAACTCCAGGCTGCCGGCGAGCGTGTGTCGCGGCCCGACCGCGTCGTGCGCGCGGCTCGCGAGCACATGGCGCTGCGTGGCCAGCGCCGCCAACGCCACGAGTCCGAGCGCGCCGAGCAGCAGGAGCGCATGGCGCCAGCCGATCATGCTGCCCAGTCCATAGCTCACCACCGGCGCCAGCGCGTAGCCCAGACTACCGCCGATGCCGTGCGTGCTATAGGCGTACCCGAGCCGCCGCGGCGCGACGTTGGCATTGAGCACCGCGAAGTCCGCCGGATGGAATACACCGTTACCGACCCCCATTACGAACGCTAGCGGGAAGAGCCAGAAGACGTCCGGCATGAGACCGGCGACGAGCGCGCCGCCCGCGAGCAGGCCGATGCCACCGAGCAGGACCGGCCGCGCGCCGAATCGATCGACCGCGAAGCCCGCGCCGAATTGGCAGACGCCGCTCGCCACGTAGAAAACACTGACCAGCGCCCCCAACGT
>JBGPYP010000117.1:0-7924 GCA_041493285.1 Casimicrobiaceae bacterium | reverse complement strand
GTCGCAAGGCCGTGCCGATGACCGCGCTCACCCTCTACGACAAGTTGTGGGACAGCCACGTCGTCCGCACGGAAAGCGACGGCACCGCGCTCCTGTACATCGATCGCCACCTCGTGCACGAAGTGACGAGCCCGCAGGCGTTCGAGGGACTCCGGCTCGCCGGGCGCAAGCCGTGGCGGATCGACTCGGTTATCGCCACGGCCGATCACAACACGCCGACGCAGCACTGGGACCGCGGCATCGAGGATCCGACGTCGCGGATCCAGATCGACGCGCTCGACCGCAACATGCGCGAGTACGGCGCCAAGGCGTATTTCCCGTTCCGTGACGCTCGCCAGGGCATCGTGCACGTGATCGGGCCGGAGAACGGTGCGACGCTGCCGGGGATGACCGTCGTCTGCGGCGACTCGCACACCAGCACGCACGGCGCGTTCGGCTGCCTCGCCTTCGGCATCGGCACCTCGGAAGTCGAGCACGTGCTGGCCACGCAATGCCTGCTGACCAAGCAGGCGAAGTCGATGCGGGTGAGCGTCGACGGCATACTGCCCTTCGGCTGCTCGGCCAAGGACGTGGCGCTGGCGATCATCGGCAGGATCGGGATAGCGGGCGGCAACGGCTACGCGATCGAGTTCGCCGGGCCGACGATCCGCGCGCTGTCGATGGAAGGCCGAATGACCGTCTGCAACATGACGATCGAAGCCGGCGCGCGCGCCGGCATGATCGCCGTCGACGAGACGACGATCGCGTATCTCAAGGATCGCCCCTTCGCACCGAAGGGCGCGCTGTGGGAGAGTGCGGTCGCGCATTGGCGCACGCTCAAGTCCGATCCGGACGCGCTTTTCGATCGGACCGTCGCGCTCGATGCCGCGGCTATCGCGCCGCAGGTCACCTGGGGCACGTCGCCGGAGATGGTCACGACGATCGACGGCCGCGTTCCCGACCCCGACAAAGAAAAGGATCCGATCGTGCGCGAGGGCATCGAGCGTGCGTTGACGTACATGGATTTGAAGCCGAACACGGCGATGACCGACATTCGCATCGACAAGGTGTTCATCGGCTCGTGCACCAACTCGCGCATCGAAGACCTGCGCGTTGCGGCTGCCGTCGTCAAGGGCCGGCGGAAGGCCGACAACGTCAAGCAGGCGCTGGTCGTTCCCGGCTCGGGACTGGTCAAGGCGCAAGCCGAGCGCGAGGGGCTCGACCGCGTGTTCACCGCCGCAGGCTTCGAGTGGCGCGAACCCGGCTGCTCGATGTGTCTGGGCATGAACGACGATCGGCTCGGCCCGGGCGAGCGCTGCGCGTCGACCTCCAATCGCAATTTCGAAGGTCGCCAGGGCCCCGGCGGCCGCACGCATCTGGTCAGTCCGGCGATGGCGGCCGCTGCCGCGATCGCCGGTCATTTCGTCGACGTACGTCGACTCGGGTGAGATGAGGAGCGGGAACATGACGAAGAAAATCGTCGCACTACTGTCGTTCGTCGGGTTCGCGGTTGCCGCGGTTGCGATGACCGCATGCAACACCGTTGAAGGCGTCGGCAAGGACGTCAAGGCTACCGGGCAGGCGATCGAGAAGGCGGCGGACAAGAACAAGACGTACTGATGACCCAGACCTGCTGATGCAGCCCTTTCGCGTTCTGACCGGGTTGGTCGCGCCGCTCGACCGGGCCAACGTCGACACTGACGTGATCATCCCGAAGCAGTTCCTGAAGTCGATCAACCGTTCGGGCTTCGGCCCCAACCTGTTCGACGCGTGGCGCTACCTCGATCGCGGCGAGCCCGGGGTGGACAATTCGAAGCGCCGGCTCAATCCGGACTTCACGCTCAACGAGCCGCGCTACCAAGGCGCGCAGATACTGCTCGCGCGACGGAACTTCGGCTGCGGCAGCTCGCGCGAGCATGCGCCCTGGGCGCTGCTCGATTACGGTTTTCGCGCGCTCATCGCGCCGTCTTTTGCCGACATCTTCTTCAACAACTGCTTCAAGAACGGGCTGCTGCCGATCGTGCTATCGGGCCATGAGGTCGACCGGCTGTTCCACGAGAGCGCGGTCTCCCCGGGGTTTTCACTCACCATCGATCTCGAGCGGCAGACGGTCGCCACGCCCGGCGGCGCGCACGTCTTCAGCTTCGAGGTCGAGCCGTTTCGCAAGCACTGCCTGTTCAACGGGCTCGACGAAATCGGCTTGACGCTCCACCACGCCGACGAGATCCGGGCTTTCGAAGCGAAGCATCTGGCCGAGAAGCCGTGGCTGGTTTGAGGTCCGGGGTCGAGCGTCGAACATCAAGCGTAACTTCGGTCTTCGCTGGACGCTGGACACTGGACGCTCGACCGACGTGAAAATCGCCCTGTTGCCCGGCGACGGCATCGGTCCCGAGATCGTCGCGGAGGCCGCCAAGCTGCTCGAGCGGCTGCGTCGCGAGGGCCTGCCGATCGAGACCGAGACGGCGCCGATCGGCGGCGCGGGCTGCGATGCCGCGGGCGCGCCGCTCCCTGACGCCACGCTCAAGCTCGCGCAAGCTGCCGACGCGGCGCTGATGGGTGCGGTCGGCGGCCCGCAGTACGACGCGCTGCCGCGGGCGCTGCGTCCGGAGCAGGGCATCCTCGCGATCCGCAAGGCGCTGGGGCTCTTCGCCAACCTTCGGCCGGTGTTGCTCTACCCGGAGCTGGCGTCGGCGTCGACGCTCAAGCCGGAGGTCGTCGCCGGCCTCGATCTCATGATCGTGCGCGAGCTGACCGGCGACATCTATTTCGGCGCGCCGCGAGGGCGGCGCACCAACGTCGCCGGGGAAGCGGAAGGCTTCGACACGATGCTCTACGCGGAATCGGAGATCCGGCGCATCGCTAGGGTCGGATTCGAGATCGCCCGCAAGCGCAGCCGCAGACTCTGCTCGGTCGACAAGGCGAACGTGCTCGACACGTCGATTTTCTGGCGCGAGGTCGTCACCGCGGTCGGCAAGGACTATCAGGATGTGACGCTCTCGCATATGTACGTCGACAACGCGGCGATGCAGCTCGTACGAGCGCCGAAGCAGTTCGATGTCATCGTCACCGGCAACCTATTCGGCGACATCCTGTCCGACGAGGCGTCGATGCTCGCCGGCTCGATCGGGATGGTGCCCTCGGCGTCGCTCGACGCGCGCAACAAAGGCCTCTACGAGCCGATCCACGGCTCGGCCCCGGATATCGCCGGGCAGAACCGGGCGAATCCCCTGGCGACGATCCTGTCGCTGGCGATGATGTTTCGCTATACCTTCTCTCGCGCGGACGTCGGGGACAGGATCGAGACCGCGGTCCGGCACGTGCTGGCGCAGGGCCATCGCACCGCCGACATCGCCGCCGCCGGCGAGGGCGCGATCGGCACGACCGAGATGGGCGACGCCGTGGTGAGAGCCCTGTGAGCGCGACATGACGTCCGGCCACCCGATCGTCATCCGCCGCGCCGAACCCGCCGACGCCGAGGCGATCCACGAGACGTTCCTCGGCCCGCAGGCCATCGCGGGGACGCTGCAATTGCCGTATCCTTCGGTGGAGATGTGGCGCAAGCGGCTCGTCGAGGTCCCGGCGGACGATTACGTGCTGGTGGCGACGATCGCCGGCGACGTGGTTGGCAACCTGGGACTGCACGCGGCGTCGAAATCGCCGCGCCGCAGGCACGCGGGCAACCTCGGGATGTCGGTGCGTGACGATCGACAGGGGTTCGGCGTCGGCACCGCGTTGCTGCGGGCCGCAATCGAGCTGGCCGACGGCTGGCTTAATTACCAGCGGCTCGAGCTGTTGGTTTATACGGACAACCTGGCGGCGCTGCACCTGTATCGCAAGTTCGGGTTTGCGATCGAAGGCACCTGCCGGGCGTATGCGTTCCGCGACGGCAGCTACGTCGACGCGTATCAGATGGCGCGATTGCATCCTGCGCTGAAAATGAACGAGGCGGTTTCCGATGAATGATCAAGTCACGCTGAGGCCGGATGCCTCCAGTCAGGCAACGCGGGCGAAGCGGATGCTGCGGGTCGCGATCGTGGGTTGGCGCGGCATGGTCGGGTCGGTGTTGATGCAACGCATGCTCGAGGAAAAGGACTTCGCGCTGATCGAGCCGGCGTTCTTCACCACCTCGAACGTGGGCGGGGAGGGTCCCGCCATCGGCAAGCGCGTCGCCGCGCTCGAGGACGCGCACGACGTCGCTGCGCTCGAGGCCCACGACGTGATCATGACCTGCCAGGGCGGCGATTACACGACCGAGATCTACCCGAAGCTTCGCGCGTCCGGCTGGGACGGCTACTGGATCGACGCCGCCAAGGCGCTGCGCATGCAGGACGACGCGGTCATCATCCTCGACCCGGTCAATCGCTCGGTGATCGATGCCGCCCTGGCCGGCGGCGTGAAGAACTACATCGGTGGCAATTGCACGGTGAGCCTGATGATGATGGCGCTGGCGGGATTGTTCCGGCACGACCTCATCGAGTGGATGACGTGCATGACTTACCAGGCCGCGTCCGGTGCGGGCGCGCAGAACATGCGCGAGCTTCTGCAGCAAATGGGCGAGGCGCATCTCGCGGCGAAGAGCCTGCTCGACGATCCCGCCTCGGCGATCCTCGACATCGATCGCGAGGTCGCCGCCATCCTCCGCGACGAGCGTTTTCCGACCGAGCATACCGGCGTGCCGCTCGCGGGCAGCCTGATTCCGTGGATCGACAAGGATCTCGGCAACGGCATGAGCCTTGAAGAGTGGAAGGGCGGAGCTGAGACCAACAAGATCCTCGGCCGCACGGCCGCCGACGCGATTGCCGTGGAGTCGCTGTGCGTGCGCATCGGCGCGATGCGCTGTCACAGCCAGGCGCTGACGATCAAGCTCCGACGCGACGTTCCACTCCCCGACATCGAGCGCATTCTCGCCGCCGGGAACCCCTGGGTGCGCATCGTTCCCAATACGCAGGCGGCGAGCATCAAGTGGCTCACGCCGACCGCCGTGACCGGCACGCTGGAGGTGCCGATCGGGCGGTTGCGGAAGCTCGCCATGGGCCCGGAATATCTCGGTGCGTTCACCGTCGGCGATCAACTGCTGTGGGGCGCCGCCGAACCGTTACGGCGAATGCTGCGCATCCTGCTCGAACGCTAAAGACTCGCCGCGCGTCGGCGCGGGCATCCATTTTCGCGCGGTCCCTGCGGCATCCTGGGCCGGGCGCGCCTTTCGCCCAGTTTTATGCTCAGGCACTAGACTGGCGGTTGCCACCGCCCCGGGGACGCGACGTGCTTACAACAGCACTGCAGGCTCGCCCGATCGACGATCGATCCACAACATCTTGTGCCGACGTCTCCACGCATTCCCACGGGTGGGGCTGGACCCTGGTTTCCACGGTTGTCGGGCGAACGCCGCGGAACAGTCATTTTGCGGCAAAAAATCAAGCTAATACCGGGGTTTAGCTTGCACCGCTAACTCCATGATGTTAAGTTAGCTTAGCTAATCAGCCTTCTGAGGTCGGCATGCGAGCAAAACCCTTGATCATTTGGGGCCTGCTGGCGGGAGTCTTCGCGCTTCCCAGCACGGCGCTTGCGCTGGGCTTGGGCAAGCTCACGGTGGACTCCAATCTCGGCCAGCCGCTTTCTGCGCGCGTCGAGTTGACCGCGGCACAGAAGGATGAGCTGGATTCGCTGGCGGCGAAGGTCGCGGACCAGTCCGTGTATCGCGACAATAACGTGCAATACCCGGCGGTCCTGTCGCGCGCCCGCGTCACCATCGAGCAGGGCCCGAACGGCCCGCCGCATCTGAAAGTGACAACGACACAGGCGGTCAACGAGCCGTATCTCGATCTGATCGTCGAGGTCAACTGGGCGACCGGTCGCGTCGTCCGCAACTATACGTTCCTGCTCGACCCATCGGGAGCCGGCGAGACGCAAGCGGTCGAGCCGGCGCCACCGATCCGCGCCGCAGCAGCGCCTGTGCGCGGCGCGCGCGCGGAGCGCGCCGTACCTGCGGCAGCAGGCCCGAGGGCCGGCGAGGGCGATACCTACACCGTGCGCCGCGGCGACACACTGTCGAAGATTGCCAAGGAATACAAGCCCGAGAACGTGAGTCTCGAGCAGATGCTCGTCGCGCTGTTCCGCAGCAACGAAAGCGTGTTCGACGGCAAGAACATGAACCGGATTCGCAGCGGACAGATCCTCACGCTACCGCCCGTCGATCAGGCGGCGAGCGTGACGCCCAGCGAGGCGACGAAGGTCGTGCGCGTCCAGGCGGCCGATTGGCGCGCGTATCGCGATCGCGTCGCCGCGGCGGCGACCGAACCCGCGGAAGGCCGCCAGGCCGCGGGCGGCAAGATCAGGACCGCCGTCGAGGAGAAAGGCGCACCGGCGCAGCCGGGGAAGGATCAACTGCGAGTCTCGCGCGAAGCGGGCAAGGGTGCCGGCGCGGGCGCAGCGCAAGCCGAAGACGCGGCCGCGAAGGACAAGGCGCTGCGCGAAGCGAATTCGCGTGTAGCCGAGCTCGAGAAGACGCTCCAGAGCATGCAGAAGGCCGCCGAGCTCAAGAGCCAGACGATGGCGGAACTGCAGAAGCAGGCGGAGGCGAGCAAACCGAGGGCCGCCGAAGCACCGAAGACCGAACCGGCGCCGATCGCAACGGGTCCGAGTGCGACGCCGCCGGCCACGGCGCCCGCGACCACGGCTGCACCGGCGTCAACCACCGCGCCCGCTGCGGTCGCGCCGCCGCCGGCGACAGCCGCGCCGGAGAGCAAGGCCCCTGAAGCCGCAGCGCCGGAGACCAAGGCGCCGGAAACGAAGGCGCCCGAAACCAAAGCGCCCGAACCCAAGGTCGCTGCGCCGGCAGCGAAAGCGGCCAAGGCGCCGCCCAAAGCGGAGCCTTCGTTCATCGACGATCTGCTCGGCAGCACGCCGACCTGGGCGATCGGTGCGGGCGCGCTCGGCATCCTCGCGCTCATCGCCGGCCTGATCGCCGCCCGCCGTCGGAAGACGACCAAGTTCGAAGACAGCATCATCTCCGGCACCGACATCAAGACCAACACCGTCTTCGGCTCGACCGGCGGCGGTGTAGTCAATACCGGCGACAATTCACTGGCGAGCGACTTCAGCCGCGAGGGCCTGGGCAGCATCGACACCGACGAAGTCGACCCGATCGCGGAAGCGGAGGTCTATCTCGCGTATGGTCGCGACGCGCAGGCCGAGGAAATTCTCAAGGAAGCGCTGAAGAAGGATGCGCAGCGGCAGGAGATCTACCTCAAGCTGCTCGAGATCCACGCGCAGCACAACAAGCCGTCCGCGTTCGAGACGGTCGCCAGCGAATTGTATTCGGTCTCCGGCGGACAAGGCGCAGTCTGGCAGAAGGCGATGACGCTCGGCCGCCAGCTCGACCCGAACAACCCGCTGTTCACGGAGGCCGACAGCGCCGCTGCGTTTGCCGCGGTCGCCGCGGCGGATACCGAGCATACCGAGGGCGAGCCCTCCGCCGAGGCTGCGCCGTCCCCGGCGAGTGCGCAGGTATTCTCGATGCCTCCGGACTTGAAGCCCGAGCCCACGGTGGGCAGGGACCTGCAGTTCAGCCTCGACGACGAAATCTCGGTCTCGCCAACGTCGGGAATGGCGCCCGAGCAAAAAACGCCGGCCGCGATCCTCGCCGGCGCGGCACAGGAAGTCGCCAAGTCCACGCGCGGTGCGGCCGATGCGATGGTGGCGAAATCGACGCCGACCGAAGTCCGTGGGCTCGCCGCGCGCGCCAGAGGCGGCGAATCGACGACGGCCCCGGCGGACGATTCCGTGTCTTTCGAGCCCGAATCGATTCCGAAGTTCGATCTCGATTTTAACCTCGAGGAGCCGTCGAGGCCCGGCCCCTCGATGCCACCGATCCCGCCGGCGACGCCGAAACCGGTCGCTCCCAAACGGGTTCAGGAACCCGCACTGGCAGCCGTCGGCGCCGGAG
>JBGPYP010000194.1:0-5084 GCA_041493285.1 Casimicrobiaceae bacterium | reverse complement strand
CGGCTTCGATCGCCCCGGCCTGATCGGGTGTTTCCTCGAAGGGGAAGCCGGCGGCGAAGGCCTCGTAGTCGTGGACGTCGAAGCGGAACGCGTGGCCCTCGCGCGCGGCGCGCTGCGCGTACAGATTGAGAAGCTCGGCCGCGGTGTCGTGCGCGCGCTGAGCCGCCTTGCGCTTCGCCTTGGCCCATTGCCCGCTGCCCAGCTCGTGCAGGGGAGCGGCCTCGGGCGCCGCGCCGCTGTAGCGGCCGATCACGTGCAGGCTGGCGACCGGAACGTAGAGCTTGGCGTCGTTGGCGTAGAGCAGATGCAGGAACTCGTTCGGCCCGTCGCCGAGGTCGAGCGTGACCAGACCCAGGTAGCGCCCGATGCCGTGCTGCTCGTGCACGACCGGGTCGCCGATGCGCACCTCGGACAGGTCGCGCAGCATCGCCTCGATGTTGGAGCGGCGCGCCTCGCGCTTGACTGCGCTGCGGACCACGTCGGCGTAGAGCTCGGCCTCGGTGATCAGCGCGATCCCGCCCTCGGGCCAAACGAAGCCCGCGTGCGCCGGCCCGACTGCGAGCGCCGGGCTCGCGTCGCTGCGAACGAACTCGTCCCAGTCGGCGCAGATCGCCGGCTTGAAGCCGTACTCGGCGAAGTACTGTTGCATGGTTTCGCGCCGGCCGAGCCCGTCGGCGACGATCAGCACGCGCTCGCGCGTGGCGGTCGCGAAGCGCTTGAGCGCATGCAGCGGGTCGCCGGCGCGGCGATCGACTTGCAGCGGCGGCAGCGGCTCAGTGACGCTCCTCCGCGCTCCGTCTTGAAGGGAAGTGCCGAGTTCAACCCGGGCAAACGGTTTGAGGACACCGTTGAACTCGTCGATCGGCAGGAACAGCTCATGCGGCGGCAACAACGGCCGCGCCGGATCGCCGCGCAGCAACCGGTAGCGTGCCTCGGTGTCCTGCCAGAAGCGCTCGATCGCCGCGCCGACGGAGCCATGAAGGCACACCGTCGCATTCGCCGGAATATAGTCGGCGAGGGTCGCGGTGGCGTCGAAGAACAGCGGCAGGTAGTACTCGATGCCGCCGGGCGTGACGCCATTGCTGATATCGCGATACAGCGGGGACTTCGACGGGTCGCCCTCGAAGATTTCGCGATAACGTCCGCGGAAGCGCGTGCGCGCAGCGTCGTCCTGCGGGAACTCCCGTGCCGGCAGCAGGCGGATGTTGGGCACCGGATAGAGCGTGCGCTGGCTGTCGACGTCGAAGCTCTTGATCGATTCGATCTCGTCGTCGAGCAGATCGATCCGGTAGGGCAGCGCGCTGCCCATCGGATAGAGATCGATCAGCCCACCGCGAACGCTGTATTCGCCCGCCGACACGACCTGCGTAACATGCTGGTAGCCGCCGAGCGCGAGCTGCGAGCGCAGGCCGTCGACGTCGAGCTTCTCGCGCTGCGTCAGAAAAAACGTGAACGCCGCGAGATATGACGGCGGCGCGAGACGGTAGAGCGCCGTTGTTGCCGCGACAAGGAGCACGTCGCATTCGCCGCGCGACGCGTGGTAGAGCGTCGCGAGCCGCTCGGATACCAGGTCCTGATGCGGCGAAAAATGATCGTACGGCAGCGTCTCCCAGTCGGGCAGCGTGGCGACGCGTAACGTGGGCGCGAACCACGCGATCTCGGCCGCCAGGCGCTGCGCCGCGAGCGCCTCCGCGCAGACCACCGCGGTCAGCTCGCCGCGCTCCGCGGCCGCGGTCGCGTATTGTGCCAGCGCCAGCGCATCGGCCGAGCCGGTCAGCGGCACGGCGAGCATCTTCTTGCCGGCGAGCGGTCGCTCCGGCAACAGGCGTGGCAGCGCCGGCGCAGCGGCGACACCGGCAGGTGTCGGCAGGTTCAGCGGAGGGTTCAAGGGCGGGTTAGAAAAATGCGCTCGTTGAGACGGCGAATTATACGTTGCGTTCGGCGCGCGACCGGATATCGCTGCTCAACATTGCCGGGGACATCGCAGCGGCTCGCTCATCGGCGATAATGCGGCATGGCCGTCCCTTCCGCGCCGCCTGCGTCGCACTTCGCCTCGCCGTATCTGCTACTGACGTTGACGCCGTTTTTTTGGGCGTGCAACTGGATCGTCGGCCGCGGACTGCACACCGAGATCCCGCCGATGGCTATGACGTTCTACCGGTGGTTCTTCGCGCTGCTGATCCTCGCGCCATTTGCGCTGCCGCACGTTCGTCGCGAATGGCCGATTGTCTGGCGCCACCGCGGCGTCCTGTCGCTCCTCGGAGTCGTCGGCGTGGGCACGCACAACGCGCTGGCGTATCTCGGCCTCAACTACACGACGGCGATCAACGGCGTCATCCTGAACTCATTTATTCCGGTGATGATCATCGCGCTGTCGTGGATCTTTCTGCGCGAGAGCCTCTCCCGGTTGCAGCTGAGCGGCGTCGCCGTGTCGCTCTGCGGCGTGCTCGCGATCCTTTCGGGCGGGAGCCTGGAGACGCTGGCGTCGCTGTCGTTGAACCGCGGCGACCTGCTGGTGATCCTGGCGATGCTGCTGTGGTCGATCTACACCATCGGCCTGCGCTGGCGGCCCGCGGGCCTGCACATGCTCACCTTCCTGTTCGTGATCGCCTGCATCGGCGACGCGGCGGTGTTGCCGCTGTACCTGGGCGAGATGGCGCTTGGCGCGCGGATGACGTTCTCCTGGTTCAATCTCGCCGCGCTGGTCTCGGTGGCGCTGTTCTCGTCGGTGCTCGCCTACATCTTCTGGAATCGCGGCGTCGAGCAGGTCGGCGCGAACGTGGCCGGATTGTTCGTGCATCTCATGCCGGTCTTCGGCACGATCCTGGCGTGGCTCCTGCTTGGCGAGCGGCTGCGTCCGTTTCACGTGGTCGGCATCGCGCTGATCCTGACCGGCATCTACGTGACCAGCCGCGCGGCGACCCCTCCAGTTCCTGCAGCGCCGGAGTAGGCGCAACAGATCTAGCTGGCCACGCGGCCGTACCGATCGTCGAAACGCACAATGTCGTCCTCGCCGACGTAGCCGCCGCACTGCACCTCGATCAGCAGCAGCGGCTCGGCGCCCAGATTTTCCAACCGATGCCGCGTTTCGACCGGGATGAACGTCGACTCGTTCGCGCGCAGCGCGTAACTCCGATCGCCGTTGGTGACGAGCGCTTCGCCGCCGACGACGACCCAGTGCTCGCTGCGGTGGTGGTGCATCTGCAGCGACAGCGCGGCGCCGGGCTTGACTTCGATGCGCTTGATCTTGAAGCTCGGCCCCTCCTGCAGCACGGTATACGCGCCCCACGGTCGGAGTACGGTCTTGTGGATCCGGTAGGCGTCGTGGCCGCGCGCCTTCAGCTCGCCGACGACTTCCTTCACGCGCTGCAGATGATCGCGGTGCGCGACCAGCACCGCGTCGGGCGTCTCGATGATGAAGAGCCCTTCGACGCCGACCGTCGCGACGACGCGATCCGCGGCGTGCACATACGTGTCGTGCGTGGCGATGGCGACGCGTTCGCCGTCACCGCGGTTGCCGTCCGCGTCGGGTACCGCCAAGTCGGCAACCGCGCGCCACGAGCCGACGTCGCTCCAGTCGAAGCCGCCGCGGACGACGGCAACGTCGGTCGCCTGCTCCATGACGGCGACGTCGAACGAAATGTCGGGGACCGCCTCGAAGAGCGCAGGGTCGATTTCGAGCATCGCGCCGGAGAGCTGGGCGCGCAGCGCCTGCCAAACGGCGCGCACCGCGGCAAGCATCGCCGGCGCATGGCGCTCGGACGCCGCAAGCACCGTCGCCGCGCCGAAGCAGAACATGCCGGAGTTCCACACGTGCCGGGTGTCGGCGAGATACCGTTGCGCGTCGGCGAGCGGGGGCTTTTCGATGAACCGGCGCGCGCGGAACGAATTCGAGAGCGGCAGCGGTTCGCCGAGTTCGAGATAGCCGTAGCCGGTTTCCGGATTCGTCGGAGCGATGCCGAAGGTCACCAGCCAACCCTCGCGGGCGAGTGTCGCCGCGCTCGTAACCGCGGACGCGAAGGCTCCGGTGTCGCGGATCAGATGATCCGCGGGCAGCACCAGCAGCGTCGCGTCCGGACCGAAGATCGCTTCGGCGTACAGGGCGCCCAGCGCGACTGCCGGCCCGGTATTGCGTGCGAACGGCTCGAGCAGGTACACCACTCGCGGCGGGAGCGGTGCGCCCGTGCCGGCGTAGGCATCCTTGGTGTGGAAGTAGTAGTCGCGGTTGGTGATCGTGACGACCCCCGCGAGATCGGGCAGCGCGGCAGCGCGGAGGAACGTCCGCGCCAGCAGCGTGTCGCCGCGCGCGCCGTCGTCGGGAAGCGGCATGAACGGCTTCGGCGCCGCTTCGCGCGAAAGCGGCCAGAGCCGCGTGCCGGCGCCGCCGGAAAGAATGATCGGGACCAACGCCATCGGCGTAACTGTATCCTGCTGAAACGACCCGCGGATTGTACCCGAAGCGTCAGCGCTCCCTGGTGGCGCCGTCCGGTCGGCCGCGCAAGACCTTCCGTCCTCCTGCGCTTGCGTTCGATGCTGCGCACCCCAACATCGGCAAATGTGCGATCGCTCGTACCGGCGAGTCCGGCCGGTGCGGTGGTATAATAAGCACTCCAGCGCGCGAGCATGTCGTTGAAGAAGCTCGCCGCAGAACCGGTTACCGGGGGCGACCTGGTTTCGACGGGGACTGCGAAGCAGCGCGGGGCATGCCAAGGTGCAGAACCTTGTGAATCCTCTGCAATCGCAAACTTAACTGCGAACGACGAAACTTACGCTCTGGCGGCTTAACCCCGCCGGACCTCGCACCGGGTGGCGCTCAACTCGGGTGATGCAACAGTAACTGTCACAGCGAGGACATTTCGAGCGATCGCGTGCGCCCGGGTCACTTGGGCGACACGTTAAAGCAAGGTGACTGGCACTGCTGCAGCCTGTCCGTCGGCGGTAGCGGGGCGAGATCAAACGACGTGACTAAGCATGTAGTCCCGACTGTGTAGCGTTTTCGGACGCGAGTTCGATTCTCGCCGCCTCCACCAAACTCAAGAATGACGGCCCCCACGCGGGGCCGTTTTCTTTCCCGTTTCATAGTG
>JBGPYP010000140.1:0-6740 GCA_041493285.1 Casimicrobiaceae bacterium | reverse complement strand
TCGTAGTCGCTGCGCGCCGCGGTGATTGGGTGGACCTCCTCGCTTGCGGCCTCTTTGGCGAATTCGGCCGCTGCGCTGCCCCAGCCGCGGGGGCGCATCCCGCGCCTTGGGGCGGCTCGGCGGCGCATAGAACGACCCCCACGCTTGCGGCTGACGCCGCTGCGCCGCCCCCAAACGCGGGGGCCCAATTCGCGCCTTGGGGCGGCCCGGCGGCGCTCATTGCGGTTGCGCCTCCAGCACCTCGATGACGTGGTTCTGGTTGGTGTAGATGCACAGATCGCCCGCGATCGTCAGTGCCTGCTTGACGATCTCCGCGGCCGGAAGCTCGGTATGCTCGAGCAACGCGCGCGCCGCGGCCTGCGCGTACGCGCCGCCGGAGCCGATCGCGACAATGCCATACTCCGGCTCGAGCACGTCGCCGGAGCCGGTGATCACCAGCGACGTGCTCGCATCGGCCACCGCGAGCATCGCCTCCAGCCGGCGCAGGATGCGATCGGAGCGCCAGTCCTTGGCCAGTTCCACCGCCGCGCGCTGCAGCTGTCCCTGGTGCTTGTCGAGCTTCGCCTCGAAGCGCTCGAACAGCGTGAACGCGTCGGCGGTCGTGCCGGCGAAGCCCGCGAGCACGCGATCGCCGTAGAGCCGCCGTACCTTGCGCGCAGTGGCCTTGATCACGACGTTGCCCAGCGTCACCTGGCCATCGCCGCCGAGCGCGACGGCCGGGCCGCGCCGGACCGAGAGGATCGTTGTGCCGTAAAAGGTTTCCATGCATGCGCCTGGCCAGCCGCTCGAACGACCGCGGCAAGGCTAAGGCCCTTACTGAGCCGTCTTGATGAAGTGCCGCGGCGAAATGCCGATGAGCAGCAACAGCGCGCGGATGATCGGCGAGGCGCCCGCGATCTGCACGGTCTTGCGTTGACCCTCCGTGCGGGTGATCGCGTTGAGCAGCGCGCCCGCGCAGACGAAGTCGATGCGTTCGACCGCGGACATGTCGATCGGGATCATGTCACGGGATTCGCGGAACGCGGCGAACTTCGCGAGCTGAGGATCCGACGAGCCGGTCATCGTTCCGTGGAACGCGAGCATCTCCGGGCGGTCCGTATCGGCAGCCAGCGCACCCGCGGGAGCGGCGGCCGCGTCGGCGCTCGGCGGGGGCTCCCACGACGGCGGCGAGAGTTCGAAGGTTACCGCGAAATCGACCGCGCGATCCTCGAACGCTGCGCGATCGTTCTGCCACTGCAAAAGCTCGAGCAGGAGGATCCAGTAGCCTTCTCCCGCATCGCGTCCCTGCTTGACCGCGCCTTCCAGCGCGCGGCGGATCTTCTCGGGATGCTGCAGGACCAGCGCATACCGGCGCTTGCGCAGCTCCGCAAGCGCATCGGCAAGGAGCCTCGCGCCGGTGTCGTCTGCGCCGGTCAGCGAACCCAGGTCGAGGCGCACTTGCGTCTGCTTCAGCGTCGCGGCGAGCATGTTGCCGATCTGCGGGGCGTTCGCGGCGGACAGCTTGGCCATGAGGGCGAAATAGCCCCCGGCCGAGGGCCGCGTTCCGGGCCGCAACTGCGGCTCGCGCTCTTCCCAAGCGGGCGCGGAGCGTTCGAACGCGACGACGTACTGCAACGCAAGCTGATCGAACACCGCGCGATCATTCACGCGCTGCAGCAGATCGAACAGCGCGAGCCACGCCAGCGGTGAGACTTTCGCGTCGTTGTCGTTGGCCACACCGTGCTCGAGAAGTTGCCGCGCCAGCGCGGCCTGGCCGTTGGCGTAGAGCAGCGCTGCGTTCTCCAGCACGGCGCACAGGCCGGGGTTGGCTTCCGCGACTTGGATGCCGGCCTGCGGACCCGGACTCAAGTCGATCAGGCTCGGCGGCCCGGTGACGGTGATCTCGCGGGCGTCTACGCCTCCGGGCGAGGTCCTCGCCGTCGGCGCCGGGATGCGACCTTTCACGGACGCAGCGATCTCGCGCGCGGAAGCCGGCGCATGGACGCTCTTCGCCCGCGGATCGTGCCGCGGCGATGATTTGGGTTTGGCGCGCCCGTCGCCGGGCTTGTGTTTGCCCGGAGACTTCGGAAACAGCGGAAATGCCATCGGACTCGAGTTCGCCCTTCACTCGGGGGGTGGCCGGCGCCCATTATGTCCCGTTCGACAGCACGCAACAAGCAGCGCGGCGCTCTTGGGAGAGCTCCGGTGTCACGACGCGGCCATCCACCGCCAGGACCCGATCGCGGCTGCTCGACCTACGGCAAAGGCCGCAACCGCGCCCTTAAGCCGCGAGCCGATGCGCGGACGAGTCCCGGCTGGATTGCCCTGCCCGCGCTTGCTACAATCGGATTGACAGCTGCGTCCCACGGGAGTCTTCGTGTGGCGGACTCGCTGTGCCAACGGCGCAAGGGGGAATCCCAATGAAAAATCCGCTTGACTCGCTTTGGGGGACGATCATCTCCGGCCTGGTCCTCACGGTCATCCTGTATTTTGTTGTCAAGAGCATTCTCGGCTGACGGAGGCGACGGCGATGGATTACGTTCCCGCAGTGGCAAGGTGGCTCCATTTCATGGCCGGCGTCATGTGGATCGGCCTTCTGTATTACTTCAACTTCGTACAGGTCGCCGCGATGAAGGCCGCGACGGCGGATGGCACCGCCGCCGGCATCAGCAAGCACGTCGCGCCGCGCGCGTTGTTGTTCTTCCGCTGGGCGGCGGTCGTGACGTGGCTCGCCGGCGCCGCGCTGCTGAGCGACAAGTTTGTCGACGCCTTCACCCTTCGCCACGGCATGGCGGGCATCGGCGTCGGTGCATGGCTCGGCACCATCATGCTCTTTAACGTGTGGGCGCTGATCTGGCCGAACCAGCAGAAGATCCTCGGTCTGAAGCCCGCGACCGACGAGGAGAAGAACAAGGCGCGCCGCGTGGCCTTCCTCGCCTCGCGCGCCAACGTGGCGCTGTCGATGCCGATGTTGTTCTTCATGGCGGGCGGCTGGTCGCACCGCGCAATCTTCGGCCTGTAGCGAACGGCGCCAGACGCAAACCGCCGAAAGAGAACGGCCCGGTGATCCGGGCCGTTTTCTTTCGTGACTAGGACCTCGCACTCAGTCGCCGCTCAGTCGCCATAGAGCTTTTGCACGCGCTCGCGCCGCTCCTGCGCCTCGAGCGAGAGCGTTGCGGTCGGGCGCGCCAAGAGCCGCGGGATGCCGATCGGCTCTCCGGTTTCCTCGCAGTAGCCGTAGCTGCCGTCGTCGATCATGCGGATCGATTTCTCGACTTTCTTGAGGAGCTTGCGCTCGCGGTCGCGCGTGCGCAGCTCCAGCGTGTATTCCTCTTCCAGCGTGGCGCGATCCGAGGGGTCGGTCGTGATCTCGTTCTCGCGCAAGTGCTGGCCCGTGTCGTCGGCGTTGTTGAGCAGCTGCGCGCGCAACTCCAGCAGGCGCTGCTTGAAGAACCCGAGCTGCGCCTCGTTCATATAGTCGCGCTCAGGCGCCTTCAACAGGTCCTGGTCGGACAGTTCCTTGACTTTTTTTACGACACTCTTTGTTGCCACGCTCCCACCTTCCCGCAACAACGTTCCTTCTCGCGGATTCACGCACGGCACGCGCTGTGCCGCAGTTCGCCTAAAACCGCCGGCGCCACTCGCCCCGGTGCCGGCGGCCGCGCTGGGCCTGCCGCAAGAAGCCGCGCATTATATGCCCAACGGGAGGTTACAGCCAGCCTCAGTTGCAACCGTCGGCCGGCGCCCCAAGGGCGGCGGAGCGTCGCGACGCGCCCGGTATAATCGCACACCCGCAAGGTCCTCAGATGACGGCATCGACGCTGACCATCACGCGCCCCGACGACTGGCACGTCCATCTGCGCGACGGGGAGCTGATGCGGTCGGTGGTCGGCGCGACCGCGCGCGTGTTCGGACGCGCCGTCGTCATGCCCAACCTCGAGCCGCCCGTCACCACGGTCGCGGCGGCGGCGGCGTACCGCGAGCGGATCGCCGCCGCCTTACCCGCCGGTTCACGGTTCGCGCCGCTGCTGACACTCTATCTCACTGACAACACATCCGCGGCGGAAATCGTCGCGGCGCGGAAGAGCGGCTTTGTCATCGGAGCGAAGTACTATCCCGCGGGCGCGACGACGAATTCCGGTTCCGGCGTGACCACCCTCGATCGCGCGTACCCGGCGCTGGAGGCGATGCAGGAGCAGGCGCTGCCGCTGCTCATCCATGGGGAAACGACCGCGAGCGAGGTCGACGTGTTCGATCGCGAGCGCGTGTTTGTCGAGCAGACGCTCGCGCGCATCGTGCGCGACTTCCCCGGCCTCAAGGTCGTGCTCGAGCACGTCACGACCCGCGAAGCCGCCGAGTTCGTCGCCGCAGCGCCCGCGCACGTCGGCGCGACGATCACTCCGCAACATCTGCTCTATTCGCGCAACGCGCTGTTCGCCGGCGGGATCCGGCCGCATCGTTACTGCCTGCCGCTCCTCAAACGCGAGTCGCACCGCGAGGCGCTGGTCAAGGCCGCGACCGGCGGCAGCCCGAAATTTTTCCTGGGTACCGACTCGGCGCCACACGCCCGGCAGGCCAAGGAATCCGCTTGCGGCTGCGCCGGTTGTTACACGGCGCACGCCGCGCTGGAACTCTACGCCGAGGCGTTCGAGGCCGCCGGCGCACTCGGCCGTCTGGAAGCCTTCGGGAGCTTCCACGGCCCGGACTTCTACGGCCTGCCCCGCAACGGCGACAAGGTGACGCTCGCGCGCGAGGCATGGACGGTCCCGGCCGAGTACGCGATCGGCAACGACACCCTTGTGCCGCTCAACGCGGGTGCGACGATGCGCTGGCGGCTCGTCGCCGCGTGAGCGCCGGACCCGCCTGTGTCCTGTTCCGTAGGTTCCGAAGATAAAGGAGTGGATGAAATCGGTTGCCAGGCAAGGCGCGAGGCCGAGGCCGTAGTCGGCGCTACGGCGAGGCCGAGCAACGCAGTGTGGCGGCCGATTTCGCCGCGACCTATCGAGCGCATTTGCGGAACAGGACACTATGGCGTGCTACCATAGTTGCTCGAAGTCAGCCAGGCCGTCGCTGCCGGGCCGGGCGCAAGCTCGCTGCCGGCAGAGGAAAGTCCGGGCTCCGCAGAGCGGGATGCTGGGTAACGCCCAGCCGCTATAAGCCGTCCGCGCGAGCGGCGGCGAAGGCGAGGAACAGGGCCACAGAGACGAGTCGCATCCGATCCAAAGGATGCGGGTGAAACGCGGCAACCTCCATCCGGAGCAACACCAAGTAAGCGGACGACGACGCTGCTCGCCGAGTCCGCGGGTAGGTGGCTCGAGCGCCGCGGCAACGCGGCGCCCAGATGAATGACGGTCATAGCGCGCTCCATGAGCGCGCCGTAACAGAACCCGGCTTATCGGCTGGCTTCGATTTTCATAGGCATGACGCTGACGCCCCGCGATGAAAGTCGCGGGGCGTCTCCCTTTCCGGCCCGCGGCGAGGCAGCGGGCCGATTAGAAGCCGTCTCAAAAACGTCGCGACCAGCCCCAAGCGCCTCAGTTGCCAAATGAGGCCCGCAGCGAGCCCTGCGACAGTACACAGGCGGTACGGCGAGGGGCGAGCCTCAGTTGCCAGCTAAGCACGAAAGCGAAGCTTCAGTGCAGGCTAACGTGAGCGAAGCGAACGTTAAGCGAAGCGGCTGGAGCTACAAAGCGATTGGGGTGCGCAGCAGGTTTTGAGATGGCTTCTAACCTTTGCGTCGCCGCGCGTCGCGCAATATCTCGCGCGCGGCGTTGTGCCCGGGGATTCCGGTGACGCCACCGCCGGGATGTGTCCCCGAGCCGCACATGTACAGGCCCTTGAGCGGCCCGCGATAGTTGCCGTGTCCGAGCACCGGCCGGGCCGAGAACAGCTGGTCGAGCGCGAGCGCGCCGTGGAAGATGTCGCCGCCGACCAGGCCAAACTCTCGTTCGAGATCAAGAGGCGAGAACGCTTGCCACGCGATGGCGCTGGCGCGAAAATTCGGTGCGTAGCGGCTCACCGTGTCGAGCATGAGCTCCGCGACCTCCTCCTTCGCGTCGTCCCACGACGTGCCGTCGGGGAGCTGCGGATTCGCGTGCTGGCAGAACAGGCTCGCGACGTGCTTGCCGGGCGGCGCCAGCGACGAATCGACGAGCGAAGGAATGAGCATCTCGACGATCGGCTCGCGCGACCAGCCGTCCCGCCGCGCGTCGAAGTACGCGCGCTCCATGTACGCGAGTGACGGGCCGACGATGATCCCCGAGCGCAAGTGCGGGCCGTCTCCCGGCAGGCAGGCGAAGTCGGGCAGCGCGTCGAGCGCAACGTTCATGCGGAAGGTCGCCGAAGCGCAACGATAGGCTTCGATCCGCCGCCGGAAGTCGCTGTCGAGCGCCGACGCATCGATCATCTGCAGATACAGAAGCTTGGGATTGACGTTCGCGACAACGCGCCGGGCCGCGATCTCGGTGCCGTCCGCGAGCACGATACCGGTGGCCCGCCCATCGCGGACGCTGACGCTGGCGACCGGGTGTTCGGTAAAGATCGCGACCCCGCGTGCCAACGCCTCCTTCGCCATCGCCTGCGTGATGGCGCCCATTCCGCCGAGCGCATGACCCCACTGCCCTCGCTTGCCGTTCACTTCCCCGAACACGTGATGCAGCAGCACGTACGCCGAGCCCGGCGTATACGGGCTCGCGAAGTTGCCGACGACCGCGTCGAAGCCGAAAGCCGCCTTGATCGGCTCCGACTCGAACCAACGATCG
>JBGPYP010000374.1:0-2499 GCA_041493285.1 Casimicrobiaceae bacterium | reverse complement strand
TGCACGCTCTATTTCGACTGTCTGGCGCAATGCGCGCTGCGCGACGGCGTCGCCCGCTTTGGCCAGTTCTGCATCGACATGCAACTCGCCGCCGCACTGCGCGGCGATGTCAGGAAAGGCTTGTTCTTCCGCGGCGCTGCGCCATTGCCGTTCGGAACCGCGATCCGGCCGGTCCGAGAACTGCTCGATTTCCTCCTGGGCAACGTGCCGCCGGAGAGCGCGTGAACACGGCCACCGATGGCCGCGGTCACTGGCTCAGGTCGCGCGCCGCAACTGAAACGACGTGAAGCGCCGCGCGATCGCGGCGGCGTAGGGCTCGGTCAGAAACGACGGTGCATCGTCGCTGACGAACGCGGCGTTCGCGCAACCTTCGGCGCGAAACTCCTGCAGCGCGTAGTGGCGCACGCCGCAACGCGCCAGATCGTCCGCCAGCCGTCGCACCGCATGCGGCGAGAGTTGCCGCGGGTGGACCGTCGTGCGGAACTCGTGCGCGACGCCGCTTTCGATGACGAGCCTGGCGCTCGTCTGCGCGTCGACGCCGCTGTCCTGCGCCCCCGTGATCAGCGGGTAGGCGTCGAAGGGCGCCTTGACGTCGAACCCGACCCAGTCGAGCAGCGGTAGCACCTCCGCGAGTCGCGCCGGATAAGCGCCGCCGGTGTGCAATCCGACCATGAAGCCGAGCTGCTTCACCGTTCGCATCGCGCCCGCGAGCGCGTGTTGCGCGAGCGGCTCGCCGCCGGAAAAGACGACCCCGTCGAGGAGCCCGTCGCGCCGGCGCAGGAACGCGAGCACGTCGTCCCACGTGATCTGCGAGTCGCCGCGAACCGGCAGCAGATGCGGGTTGTGGCAATACCCGCAGCGCCAGGGGCAGCCCTGGCAGAACACCACGGCCGCCAGCTGTCCTGGGTAGTCGGTCGTCGACAGGCGCGTCAAGCCGCCGACCCGCAACGGCCGCAGTGCACCGGGCGGTGGGCCGGCACGCTCAATCCGAGGCATCGAGTCGGGCACGAGTCTCGCGGAAGAAGCGGCGCTCGCAGTGCTCGCCCTTCTTGCCGATATTGAACGAGGCGACTGGGCGGTGGTAGCCCATCACCCGCGTCCACACCTCGCATAGCTGGCGTTCCGAATCGTCCAGCGTGATCGGCGCCGCCATCGGTTGCACTTCGGTCATCGTATCCATCGGTTCCTCCTTCGAAAACGCGAGCGTTGTTCAGGCCGCCGCAAGGTCCCTTCGCGGCCTCCTTGCATCGTTACCTCGATTCGAAACGTACCGAGTCGGCCGCAGCCGCGACTCGCGGACGCTCGACCCTCGCTCGCTCCCCGCGAGCGGGGCGACCGGCGCGGCGGAGCGAGGCTCTGCGAGCGTGAGCGAGCGGAGGCGACCCGAGCCGGGCGCAGGGGACGACAACTCAACGCGACACGCTCCCGAAAGTGTTCTGGAGTCCCCTCTCGCTGCTCGCGCGGCTCTTCCGGGCGATGAGATCGTCGTCACACTTCGGGCAGAATTTGTGCTCGCCTTCGAGATAGCCGTGTTTCGGGCAGATCGAGAAGGTCGGCGTCACGGTGACATACGGCAGACCGAAGCGCGTGAGCGCGCGCTGCACCAGCTTCCTGCACGCGGCTGCCGAGGAGATGCGCTCGCTCATGTATAGGTGCAGCACCGTGCCGCCGGTGTACTTCTTCTGCAACGGTTCCTGCCGCTCCAGCGCCTCGAACGGATCATCGGTGAAGCCGACCGGAAGCTGCGAGGAGTTCGTGTAGTACGGCATCTGCGGCGTGCCGGCCTGCAGGATGTCCGGAAAGCGCTTGCGGTCTTCCTTGGCGAACCGGTATGTCGTCCCCTCGGCCGGTGTAGCCTCGAGATTGTAGAGATGGCCGGTTTCCTCCTGAAAACCAACGATGCCCTCTCGCACGTGGTCGAGGAACCGCAGCGCAACAGCATGGCCGCGGGCCGTCGTGATGTCGTCGGTGTCGCCGGTAAAATTGCGGATCATCTCGTTGATCCCGTTGACGCCGATGGTGGAAAAGTGGTTGCGCAGCGTCCCGAGATAGCGCTTGGTATACGGGAAGAGCCCGCCGTCGATGTGGCGCTGGATCACCTTGCGCTTGATCTCCAGGCTGTCCCTGGCGTAGCCCAGCAGCTCGTCGAGCCTCCGGTAGAGCGACCGCTCGTCGCCGCGGAAGAGGTAGCCCAGCCGCGCGCAGTTGAGCGTCACCACGCCCACCGACCCGGTCTGCTCGGCCGAGCCGAACAACCCGTTGCCGCGCTTGAGCAGCTCGCGCAAGTCGAGCTGCAGCCGGCAGCACATCGAGCGGATCATGTTGGGCGTGAGCTCCGAGTTGATGAAGTTCTGGAAATACGGCAGGCCGTACTTCGCGGTCATCGCGAACAGCGCCTCGGTGTTGGGGTGGTCCCAGTCGAAATCCCGCGTGATGTTGTAGGTCGGGATGGGGAACGTGAACACGCGGCCCTTCGCGTCGCCCGCGGTCATCGTCTCG
>JBGPYP010000164.1:0-5891 GCA_041493285.1 Casimicrobiaceae bacterium | reverse complement strand
GCGGCTGCGCCTGCCGCCGCTGCCGCACCGGCGAAGACCGAGGCCAAGAAGGAAGACAAGGCGAAAGCGAAGGAAGAGAAGGCCGCGCCCAAGGAAGACAAGGCGAAGAAGGCTGCCGACGACAAGAAGGCGAAAGCCGACGAGAAGGCCGCCAAGAAGAAGGCGAAGGAAGACGAAGCAGCGGCCAAGAAGAAAGCGAAGGAGGACAAGGCCGCCAAGGACAAAACGGCCAAGAGCGGGCCTGCGAAGGCGTCCGACAAGGACAAGAAGGCGAAGGCGAAGAAGGACGACAAGGCGGCCGCGGACGAGAAGGCAAAGAAATAATCGCGACGGTCGCGCCGCTCGAAACCCCGCCCGCGTGGCGGGGTTTTTGTCGGCGGTACAATAGACGCACTCGCTTCCGCAACGGCGCCAAGCCATGCATCGGACCATCGAAGACACCGTCGGCAACACGCCGCTGGTGCGTCTGCAACGCCTGCCCGGGCAGACGTCCAACGTGTTGTTCGCCAAGCTCGAGGGCAACAACCCGGCCGGCTCGGTCAAGGACCGGCCCGCGCTGTCGATGGTCGTCGAAGCGGAGAAGCGGGGGACGATCAAGCCCGGCGACACGCTCATCGAAGCGACGTCGGGCAACACCGGCATCGCGCTCGCGATGGCCGCCGCGATGCGCGGCTACCGGATGGTGCTGGTGATGCCCGAGCATCTCTCGCTCGAGCGCCGGCAGACGATGCGCGCGTTCGGCGCCGAGATCGTGCTCACGCCCAAGGCCGGCGGCATGGAGACCGCGCGCGACGTCGCCGAGAAGATGCGCGCCGAAGGCAAGGGCATCATCCTCGACCAGTTCGCCAACCCCGACAATCCGCTCTCGCACTACAAGGGCACGGGCCCAGAAATCTGGCGCGACACCGAGGGGCGCATCACACACTTCGTCTCCAGCATGGGAACCACCGGCACGATCATGGGCGCCGGCAAGTTCCTGAAGGAGAAGAATCCGGCGATCAAGATCATCGGCTGCCAGCCGGAGGAAGGTTCGCAGATCCCCGGCATCCGCAAATGGCCGGAGGCGTACTTGCCGAAGATCTACGATGCGAAGCGCGTCGATCGCCTGATGTACGTGTCGCAAGCCGACGCCGAGGACATGGCACGGCGCCTGGCGGCCGAGGAAGGCATGTTCGTCGGGATCTCCTCCGGTGGCGCGTGCGCGGTGGCACTGCGCGTCTCGCACGAGGCGAAGAATGCGACGATCGTGTTCATCGTCTGCGACCGCGGGGATCGCTACCTATCCACCGGCGTATTCCCGGGTTGAACTCGGGCGGAGCTCGATGTTCCCGTTCGTGCTGAGCCCGTCGAAGCACGGACAGCGCCCGCGATGACTCCGACACTCGTCTCAATGTCCACGTTCATGCTGAGCCTGTCGAAGCACGAACAGCTCCAACCTCGCCTGGCAGAGTCGGTTGTCCGTTCACCCTTCGACAAGCTCAGGGCGAACGGGCAGCCGGGTTGTGACGAGTCTTAAGTACAGCAGAGAAATGGAATGACTCCGACGCTCGTCTTCGACATCGAGACCGTCCCCGACGTCGCGGGCCTGCGCCGCGTGCACGCGCTGCCCGAGGCGTTGAGCGACGCCGACGTGCTCGACTGGGCGCTGCAGCAGCGCCGCGCGGCGACGGGCGGCGATTTCCTGCCGCTGCACCTGCACCGGGTCGTGGCGATCGCGTGCGCGCTGCGCGAGGGCGCCGGTTTGCGCATCGCTTCGGTCGGTACCGCGGAAGATTCCGAGCCCGAGCTGATCCGCCGTTTCTTCGATCTCATCGATAAGCACACGCCGCAGCTCGTGTCGTGGAATGGCGGCGGGTTCGACTTGCCCGTCCTCGGCCATCGCGCGCTGATCCACGGCGTCACCGCGGCCAAGTTCTGGGACTGGGGCGATGACGATCGCGACTTCAAGTTCAACAGCTACCTCGGCCGCTATCACACGCGGCATCTCGACCTGATGGACGTGCTGGCGATGTATCAGCCGCGAAACTATGCCGGGCTCGAGGCGATGGCGCGACTCGCCGGGTTTCCCGGTAAGCTGGGCCTGGACGGCTCCGGAGTGCACGCTGCGTTTCTCGCCGGCCGGATCGAGGACATCCGCCGCTACTGCGAGACCGACGTCCTCAACACCTATCTGCTCTATCTGCGCTTCCAGTTGCTGCGCGGTACGCTGTCGGCCGGCCAATACGCGAGCGAAGTTTCACTCGCTCGCGAGAGGATCGCCGCATCGAAGGAGCCGCACTGGCGCGAGTTCCTCGCGGCGTGGGACGCGAACGCGCGCGGGCCGGATTGACGACGTTACGTCGTAGCCCGGAGTGAGCGCACGGCGCGGACTCCGGGGCTGTTCGCCGATTCGTTACGCCCGAAGGATCGGCACCGGCGCGAATCGGCCGCCAAGCGGGCCGCTCGAGGCGACTCCCCACCAGCGATCGAGGACCGTCGCGTAGACACTGCGAAAGTCGATCGCATAGGCGGGATTGCCGTCGCCGGAGAGGCGATCGAGCGCGGGCTGCTCGCCGTACATCCCGCCGGCGACGCGGCCGCCGAGCGCGAAATGCACGCTCGCAGTGCCGTGATCGGTGCCGTTGGAGAGATTCTCCTTCGGCCGCCGCCCGAACTCGGCGTAGGTCAGGACCAGCGTGTTGTTCCAGCGGTCGAGTTCGTCGAGTGCGCTCTTCAACGCCACCACGCCGCCGGCCACCTCGCCCAACAGCCGCGCCTGGGTGTTCGGCTGGCCGCTGTGCGTATCGAAGCCGGAGAGTGTCACGCGCACCACCGCGACGCCGGCCCGGTTGGCGATGACCTGGCACGCGGTCTTGATCGCGTTGCCGAACGCGCCTTGCGGAAACGCGGTCTTGAACGCGTAGTCGGCATTGAGGTGCGACGCGGCCTGCACGATGTCGGCCTCGACCTTGAGGATGTGCTGCAGTGCCTTGTTGCGTGCCTTGCCTTCCGGAGTCGCGAGCCGCGCCTGACGCAGGAACTGTTCGGTGTTGACGAGCGCGATCGCCCGCGTCCCGCCGCCGGCGAGCGGACCCAGGTCGGACGAGCCGACGATCACGCCGTCGGCGGCGAATTCCGCGGGCGTCGGCGCTGCGGCGAAGGTCCGGGTGAGCCAGCCGTCCTGCAGGTACTCGGCGCTCTTCGACGCGGTGTCCCAGATTTCGATCGAGCGGAAGTGCGACAGGTTGGGCTCGGGATAGCCGACGCCTTGCAGTACTGCCAACTTGCGGTTCTTCCAGAACGGCAGGAGCGGCTCGAGCGCGGGATGCAGGCCGACTTTGTCGGTGAGCTTCACCACCTTGTCACGCGCGATCGCGAGCTTGGGACGTAGCTCGTAGTACGCCGGGTTGGCGTACGGCACGAGTGTATTGAGCCCGTCGTTGCCGCCTTTGAGTTCGATCAGCACCAGCAGGTTGCGATAGGTTGCACTCGCCGGCGCGGCGGCCCAGGCGACTCCCGGCGCGACCGACACCAGCGGCACGCATCCGGCCAGCTTGAGAAAGTTGCGGCGGTTCATGGGCGCAGGTTCGCTGCACTCATTTGAGTTGATAAGCGGCATCGAGCACGATCTGCCGGACCAGCGCCAGCGGCTCGCTCGCCGGGTCGGGCTGCGCCTGCGGCGCGTACGCGAGCAGCATCCGCGTGGTGGCGGCGGCGCGCGCATCCGGCGTCGCCTTCAGCTCTCCGAACCACGCATCGCTGTCGAACTGCACGCTCCTCAAGCCTCGCTCCATCGTCCGCATGAACCGGATGCGGCGCGCGAGGTCGGACTCCTGCACGCCGCCGGCCGCGATGGCCTGCTTTGGCGCGGGCGTCGGCCCGCGCGGCGATTCGGCGGCCATGCTCGCGCCCGCATCGTCGGCGCGGAACAGCCGATCGAGAAATTGCTTACGCGCGAGCAGCGTGCTGGTGTTGATCCAGGCCTCACCGCCGGACCAGCCCTTGACATTGGGCGGCGAGAAGAGGTTCTGGCCCATCGCCGCGGTTGCGACGGCGAACGGCACGGGCTCGCTGGGCCTCATGCCGAACTGCCGCATCGTGCCGACGACGAGGTCGACCGGCGACTTGATGAGCACGCCCCGATTCCCGGCGGCGTAAAACGCGTCCGACGTGAGGAGCGCGTCGAGCGCGACCTTGATGTCGTAGCGCGAATCGCGGAAGCGCGCGGCGATTCGCTTGACCTCGGCCTGGTCGGGATCCGGCGAGACGAACTCGCGCCAGAGCTTGCGCGTGACGAATTCCGCGGTCTCGGCTCTCGCGAGCAGGATGTCGAGCACGTCGTCGCCGTCGAAATTGCCGCTGCGGCCGAGCACGATCTTTTGGCCGTAGTCGTGCATGAAGCGGCGGAACACGAATTGCCCAGTGTTGCGATCGAGGCTCCAGCCGGTGAACGCGCGCGCCGCTTCCTTGATGTCCTGCTCGCTGTAGTGGCCCTCGCCGAGCGTGAAGAGCTCCATCACCTCGCGCGCGAAGTTCTCGTTCGGCGTCCCCTTGCGGTTCTGCGCGTTGTCGAGGTAGATCACCATCGCCGGGTCGCGGGCGACCGCGTGCAGGAGATCGCCGAACCGCCCGAGCGCGTTGGCGCGCAGCGTGACGTTCTGCCGATACATGAGCTGCGCGAGCTTTACTTTCTGCTGGCCGGACACGAAGTGGTTGTGCCAGAACAGCGTCATCCGTTCGGTCAGCGGCGAGGGCGTGACGAGCATCTCCGCGACCCACCAGCCGCGAAGCTCGAGGCCATCGCGGATCTGCTCCTGCTGGAATTGTTTCTTTTCCATTTCCGATGCGCTCTCGCCGCGCCGCGGATAGCGCAGCGGCCCCGGGTCGCGGGTCCACGCCGGTGGAACTGTGGCCGCGGCGGTGCGCGTGGCGGAGAGGAGCGTGCGCGCCGCGTCTTCGCGGGTCACGCCGACGAGGCGCCGGATCTCGGCGTCGGTCGCGCCGAAGCCGGTGCGGTTGAGCAGATGCCGGGCGTCGTCGTAGGAGAGCGGCGCGGCCGCGAGCGCGGCCGTTGGAAGCGCCACAGCGGCGAGCGTGGCCAATGAGGCGGCGAATGAGGCGGCCAATGAGGCCAGGGCGGTCACGTTGCGCATCGAGGCAGTCGGGTCCCGTGTCAGCAGCAACAACGTCCCAGTCTAGCGGGATGTTGACCACGCGAACGTTTCAAGTTGTTACCGAGCGTTGCCGACCCGATGCCGCGGCCTCTCGCTGCTCGCGCCCGCGGCCTCCCTGGACGCGTATCTCGTAATCATCACCTCGCGGGTCGGCCGCTGCGCCGACTCGCCTCGCGCGATCCCCACGCACGTTGTGCGCGGGGCCCCTCGCTGCGGGCTCGCGTCGCTACAGTTCGACCGTTCCTCGGCCCAGCTCGACCACCTGCCCCGACACGAAGATCCGGCCTTCCGCGTCGACGGTGAGGCCGAGCCGGCAGCGGCGTCCCGTCGCTTCGCCCTGGTCGACCGTCAGCGTCCGCGGCCGCGGCGCGTCGGTCGCGACCAGCCAGCCGCCGAGATTCGCGCAGGCCGAGCCGGTCCCCGGATCCTCGATGATTGCACCCTGCTTCGGAAAGAAGAATCGCGCGAGCATGGCGTCGGGTCGCTCCTCGGCCCAGACGTACGCCATCGCGCGCGCCCCGCCGCCGGGCAACGTCACGCTGCCGTGGCGCGCCAGCAGATCCATCCGCGGTTGGCAGCGCCGCACGGCGGCGGCCGTGGCCAGAGGAATCACGAGCTGCTCGCTGCCCGTATCCACCCACAACGGCTGCGCACCGATGTCGCTCGCATCGAGTCCGAGCATCGCGGCAAGCTGCTCGCGCGACGCCGCGACCGAGCGCGTGCGCGGCGCGTTGGCCT
>JBGPYP010000372.1:0-2500 GCA_041493285.1 Casimicrobiaceae bacterium | reverse complement strand
CCTCGTAGCCGGTCATCTGTTCGTCGTTCTGGCCGAAATCGGTCGACGCGTGGCGGAAATAGACTACCAGGCCGCCGGCCTTGAGCGCGGCGAGCAACGGGCGGCCGCCGAGCGTTTCCGCGTCGGGCGCGGCCGCGACCACCGGGCCGGCGCACAGGAGCGCGAAGAGCGCCGCGGAAAACCGCACGAATCCGCGACGCGCGAGCGACATCGGGCCCGCCAATTTCAATCCGGGTCGAACGCCGCGATCGGCACCGTCGCGTTGTGCGGGGACAGAGCGGGATCGTCATCGCAGGCGAGGTCGCCGTCGGGAACGGGCCCACCGCTCGCGCCCGTCGAACGAATGGCGGCGAAATCGCGCAGTGTGCGATCGAGCAGGTGCGTGGGGACGACATTGCCGAGCGCGTTGAAGATCGTTTCCACCCGGCCCGGGTGCTTCTTTTCCCACTCGCGCAGCATCGCGGTGACCTGCTTGCGCTGCAGGTTCTCCTGCGATCCGCAGAGGTTGCACGGAATGATCGGGAACACCATCGCCTCGGCATAGCGCGCGAGGTCGCGCTCGCGCACGTACGCCAGCGGCCGGATCACGACGTGGCGGCCGTCGTCGGAGACGAGCTTCGGCGGCATCGTTTTCAACTTTCCCCCGAAGAAAAGGTTCAGGAAGAACGTCGCCAGGATGTCGTCGCGATGATGGCCGAGCGCGATCTTGGTCGCGCCGATCTCGCTCGCGATGCGATAGAGCACGCCGCGCCGCAGCCGCGAGCACAGTGAGCACATCGTCCTGCCGTCGGGAATGACGCGCTTGACGACGCTGTAGGTGTCCTGCGCCTCGATCCGGAACGGCACGCCGCGCTCCGCGAGGTAATGCGGCAATACGTCCGCGGGGAACCCGGGCTGCTTCTGGTCGAGGTTGACCGCGACGATCTCGAATGACAGCGGCGCGCGGCTCTTGAGCGAGAGCAGGATGTCGAGCAGGCCGTAGCTGTCCTTGCCGCCCGAGAGGCAGACCATCACCCGGTCTCCCTCTTCGATCAGCCCGAAGTCGCCGATCGCCTGGCCGACGAGCCGGCGCAGACGTTTCTTGAGCTTGTTCGCCTCGAAATCGGCGCGCTGCGCGTCGCACGCGCTCGAAGTGCGGCGAACCGGCGTCGCTACTGGCGAGGGTTGCATGGATGTGCTCATCTGCGTCTTTACGGCGGCGCCGCGCCGCTGCGGGCGTCCGCTGCAGTGGGCGCGATGGTAGCATAGCCGCCCCGACGCGGTGCGCCGCCTGGCCTCCGCGAGTGCAAGGATCCCATGCTCAAAATCAGCCACGCCTTCGACGCCGGCGCGATCGAGACGATCGCCGCAGATCGCGCCGAAGACATCCGCGTCAACATCCGCGCCGACTCGCACGCCGAGTTCCGGCAATGGTTCTATTTCCGGCTGCAGGGCGCGGCCGGTCAGGCCTGCCGGATCCGCTTCGAGAACGCCGGTCGCTGCACGTACGTCGACGGCTGGCAGGATTATCGCGCGGTCGCCTCGTACGACCGCTGGCAGTGGTTTCGCGTTCCGACGACCTTCGATGGAACCATCCTCGAGATCGCGCACGTTCCCGAGCGGGATTCGGTGTGGTACGCCTACTTCGAGCCGTACTCCTGGGAGCGGCATCTGGATCTGCTCGGCCGCGTCGAAGATTCGCCACTCGCGCGGGTGCGCGATCTGGGCAGCACGGTCGAGGGCCGCGATCTGAATCTGCTGACCGTCGGCGCGCCCGGCGCGGGCAAGCGATCGCTGTGGATGATCGCGCGCCAGCACCCCGGCGAAACGATGGCCGAGTGGTTCGTCGAGGGAATGCTCGACCGGCTGCTCGACCGCCACGATGTGGTGACCAAGGCGCTGCTGGCGACAGCGGTCATCCACATCGTCCCGAACATGAACCCGGACGGCAGCGTGCGCGGCAATCTGCGGACCAATGCGGCAGGCGCCAACCTGAACCGCGAGTGGGGTGCGCCGAGCGTCGAACGCAGCCCCGAGGTCTTCCACGTCCGCGCGGCGATGCACCAGACCGGCGTCGACGCGTTTCTCGACGTGCACGGGGACGAAGTGCTGCCGTACGTATTTATCGACGGCTGCGAGCGGCTGCCCGGCTTTACGCCGAAGCAGGACGCGCTGCAGCGCGCGTTCGGCGCGGCGTTCAAGCGCGCGAGCCCGGACTTCCAGGACGTGCACGGCTATCCCGACGACAAGGACACCAAGGTCAACCTCACGCTCGCCTCGAAATACGTCGGGCACGCCTTCGGCTGTCTCGCGCTGACCCTCGAAATGCCCTTCAAGGACAACGCCGACCTGCCCGATGACGCCGTCGGTTGGAACGGCGAGCGCAGCCGGCGCCTCGGCGCCGCGGCGCTCGAGCCGCTGCTGGCTGTCCTGCCGGATCTGTAACGCGCGCGCGGCATTTGGCGCTACCATAACGTCTAAGGGGCCTCTGAGCTTCAGAGCTCCGCCGGGAGATCCTATG
>JBGPYP010000347.1:0-2726 GCA_041493285.1 Casimicrobiaceae bacterium | reverse complement strand
GCTTGCTCGTGTTGCGACAGGAACAGCGCCGACGGATTGGCGACGCCCTTGAGCCCGCGCTCGGTCATCGCGAAGACGCCGAGCTCGTTGGCCGCGCCGAAACGGTTCTTGATCGCGCGGATGAGCCTGAAGCTGGAGTGCGTATCGCCCTCGAAATAGAGCACCGTGTCGACGATGTGCTCGAGCACGCGTGGGCCGGCGATCGCGCCCTCCTTGGTGACGTGCCCGACCAGGATCACGGTGATCCCGCTCTGCTTGGCGAGCCGCGTCAACTGCGCCGCGCACTCGCGTACCTGCGCGACGCTTCCGGGCGCCGATTCCAGCGCCTCCGTGTACACGGTCTGGATCGAATCGATGACGACGACTTCGGGCTGCCGTGTCCGGATCGCGCCGAAGATCGCTTCGAGCTGGACCTCCGCCAGCAGCTCGACCGGCGCGTTGACCAAGCCCAGCCGTTGCGCGCGCATCGCAATCTGCTCGGGCGATTCTTCCCCGGTGACGTAGAGCGCGCGCCGCGCCGCGCCGATCGCAGCCATCGCCTGCAGCAGCAGTGTCGACTTGCCGATACCCGGATCGCCGCCGAGCAGGACCACCGCGCCGGGGACGAGCCCTCCCCCGAGCACGCGGTCGAATTCCTCGAGGCCCGTCGGAGAGCGCGGTTCCGCGCGCGTTTTGACATTGGCCAGCGCCCGGACGTCGCCGACCGCACCGGCAACCGCATGGAAGCGCGTCGCGGCAGGCGCAGCGACGGTCTCGACGAGGGTATTCCACGCGCCGCAATGAGGGCATTGGCCCTGCCACTTGGTGGTGCGGCCGCCGCATTCGGTGCAGGCGTAGGCGGTCTTGGGTTTAGCCATGTGAAACCGTGAACGGGTGAACAGGTGAACGGGTGAATGCAGCGTCGGTGTAATTCACTTGTTCACTTATTCACTTGTCCACTTTCTCCCCTGTTCACTACCCTCAATGGAGCCCGGTTCATGCGAGCTCGCCCGGCTGCACCACCGCCGTGCCAAACCTGCCGACCACGATGCCCGCCGCCTGGTTGGCGATGCGCACGGCGCTCGCGAGATCGGCGTGCGCGCCGAGCAGCACGCCAAGCGTTGCGATCACCGTATCGCCCGCGCCAGACACGTCGTAAACCTCGCGCGCCTCGGCGGGAATGTTCAGCGCGCCCGCATCCGTGAACAGCGACATCCCCTCCTCGGCGCGCGTAATCAGCAGGGCACCCAACGCCAGCTCGGCGCGCATTTGCTGCGCCTTGGTCGCCAGCTCCGCTTCCGTGCGCCAACTCCCTGCCACCTCGCGGAACTCGGCGCGGTTGGGTGTGAGGAGCGTCGCGCCGCGGTAACGCCGGTAATCCTCACCTTTGGGGTCGACCAGGACCGGGATATGGCGCGCGTCCGCCTGTTCGATCATGCGTTCGATATGCGTGAGGCCCCCCTTGCCGTAATCGGACAGGACCACCGCGTCGAAGTCCGGCAGGGCGCGCTCGTAGGCGGCGAGCTTGGTCGCCAGGATCTCGTGGGACGGCGTGGTTTCGAAGTCGATGCGCAACAACTGCTGCTGGCGGCCGACGACGCGCAGCTTGACCGTCGTCGGCAGCGCGGCATCGCGGTGCAACGATGTACGCACGCGCTCGGCGGCGAGCAGCCGCTCCAGCGTTCGTCCCGCTTCGTCGTCGCCGATAACGCTGATCAGCGTGACATGCGCGCCGAGGGCGGCGGCGTTGCGCGCCACGTTGGCAGCGCCGCCCGGGCGCTCCTCGTTGCGCGCGATCTTCACGATCGGCACCGGCGCCTCCGGCGAGATGCGCTCGACCTCGCCGAACCAGTAGCGATCGAGCATCACGTCGCCGACGACGAGCAGCCGCGTGCGCGCGACCGCGTCGCGATAGCTCGCAAAGCTCTTCGTCGCAGCGTTCACGGCCGGCCGATCCCGAAGTACTCGAGTCCCGCGGCGCGCGCGAGCGCCGGGTCGTAAAGGTTGCGCCCGTCGAACACCAGCGGCTGCTTCAGCCGGCGCCGGAGCTCGGCAAAATCGGGGCTGCGGAATTCCTGCCATTCGGTGATGACGAGGAGCGCGTCGGCGCCGACGACCGCGTCGAGCGGCGACGCGGCGAACGAGAGCCCGGCCACCGAGGCGAAGACGCGCCTCGCCTCATCCATCGCGACCGGATCGTACGCGACGACGGCAGCGCCGCGTTCGACGAGGCCCTGGACGATTGCGAGCGAGGGGGCCTCGCGCATGTCGTCGGTATTCGGCTTGAACGCGAGACCCCAAAGCGCGATCTTGCGGCCGCTCAAGTCCGCGCCCAGCCGCTTCTCCACCTTCTCGATCAGGCGCGATTTCTGCGCCTCGTTGACCGCTTCGACCGCGGCGAGGATTCTGAGCGGCTGCCCGTGCTGCCGCGCCGTGAACTGCAGCGCGCGGACGTCCTTCGGAAAGCACGAGCCGCCGTAGCCCGCGCCGGGATACAGGAAGTGATAGCCGATCCGCGGGTCGGAACCGATGCCCTGGCGCACCTGCTCGATGTCGGCGCCGAGCGTGTCCGCGAGATTGGCGAGCTCGTTCATGAACGAGATGCGCGTCGCCAGCATGGCGTTGGCGGCGTATTTCGTCAGCTCCGCCGAGCGCACGTCCATCACCAGCACCCGCTCGTGACTGCGCTGGAACGGGGAGTAGACCGCGCGCAGAAGCATGATCGCCCGCTCGTCGTCGGCGCCGAT
>JBGPYP010000379.1:0-2431 GCA_041493285.1 Casimicrobiaceae bacterium | reverse complement strand
GCGCGCGGACGCGATCCATTGCGGGCGCTCGAACACCCGCCCGGCATGCGCCATGCCCTGGATCATGAGCGCGTTCCACGACACCAGGATCTTTTCATCGCGGCCGGGATGAATACGCTGCTCGCGCGCGGCGAACAGCTTGGCGCGTGCGCTCGCGAGCAGGCTCGTGCATTCGTCGCGCGGCACACTGAGGGACGCGGCGACGCGCTCCAGCGGCGCAAGCCCGCGCGCGATGATGAACCAGATAAGGAGCCCCAACGCGGGCAGCACCGCAAGCAGCGGCACGATCGTGCGGAGCGCCATGCTCGCCGCAAGCTCGCGGCGAGCGCGCATCGGCTGCGCGACCTGCACGACCTGGTTCCCCGTCAACGCGCTGAACACGCGCCATTCGCCGGATTCGGTGCGCAGGTTGGTGAACCCGAGCTGCGCGTGCTGCGGCAGCACGCGCAGCGGCTGCGACAGGTAGAGCTGCACGCCGTTGCGGTCCCAAATCTGCACGACTAGCGCGTCGGCAGCCGCGCTGCTCCCGGGAGCTCCGGTCGGCGCGGCGGCGAACGGCGCGTCGGTCAGCGACGCGACCATCTCCTGCAGCTGATGGTCGAAGAGTTCATTGGCCTCTTCCCGCGCGCGCAGATAAGTGCCGATCGCCGCGACGGCGACGGCGGCGAGCAGACCGACGAGCAACCAGACCAGCAGTTCCCTGCGGATCGACCTCATGCGTTCGCGGGGGCCTTCGCGACCATCCAGCCCACGCCGCGGACGTTGCGGATGAAATCCGCGCCGACTTTCTTGCGCAGCGCATGGATGTGCACTTCGACCACGTTGCTCTCGACCGGATCGGTCCAGCCGTAGAGCTTGTCCTCGAGCTGCGCGCGCGACAGGATTGCCCCGGGCCGGGCGAGCAGCGCTTCGAGCAGCGCGAACTCGCGCGGCGACAGCGCCAGCGGCTCACCCCGCAGGCGTGCCTCGCGCGTCGCCGGGTCCAGCTCGACCTCGCCATGCGCGAGCACAGGCGCGGCGCGGCCGGCGCCGCGGCGCAGCAGCGCACGCAGTCGCGCGGCAAGCTCGTTCAGGTCGAAGGGCTTGACGACGTAATCGTCGGCACCCGCGTCCAGCCCCGCCACCCGATCGGCGACGGCATCGCGAGCGGTCAAGATCAGTACCGGCCGTGTGTCGCCGCTGCGGCGCATCGCGCCGAGCACGTCCAGGCCCGCGCGCTTGGGCAAGCCGAGGTCGAGCACGATCGCATCGTGGGCGCGCTCGGCGAGCGCCAGCTCCGCGGCGCGGCCGTCCTCGACCCAGTCGACGGCGAATCCGTCCTGGCGCAAGCCCTGGCGGACGCTGGCGCCGATCATCGGATCGTCTTCGGCGAGGAGGACGCGCATGGCCTGAAGGAACGCGGCGCTCAGCTCTTGTCTTTGGCGTCGAACTTCAGCGATGCCGAATTCATGCAGTAGCGCAGCCCCGTCGGCTGCGGACCGTCGTCGAAAACGTGGCCCAGGTGCGCGTCGCACGCGGCGCACATGACCTCGGTGCGGCGCATGAAAAGGCTGGTGTCGTCGGCGGTGCGCAGGTTCTCGCCCACGACCGGCGCGTAGAAGCTCGGCCAGCCGCAACCGGCGTCGAACTTGGTGTCGGATTCGAACAGCGGCGTGCCGCAGCAAACGCAGCGATACGTTCCGGGCGCATCGGTATTCCAGTATTCGCCGCTGAACGGCGCTTCGGTGCCCTTCTTGCGCGTCACGCGATACTGCTCCGAAGTCAGCGTCGCATTCCATTCCGCATCGGGCTTCGTGACCTTGTCGACCATGGGGTCTTCTCCTCTCGCAAAAGTGTCAAGGCATCGGCGCCGTTACGGTCGCACGGATGCATTCTGGCTTTGGGAACCTCTGAGCGAGTCCCGCACGGGCGCGCCGGAGGCTTGCCGGGTGGGCTGGCGCGAAGCAGGGCGAAGCCAATAGTAGGCGCTATTGGCGAGCCAAGCGACAAAGCCAGCACCCCGGCAAGCCCTGTCCCTCCGGGTTGGCGCGATAGTGCGGCGTCTGCTGCGGCGCGCTCCTCGGCATCGTAGTGCAAACTACGACCTTCGTCGCGCGCCTTGCAGCCATCCGCATCTCGCGCCAACGCGCTCCGCGTGGGGCTCGCTCAGAGGTTCCTTGGCCTCGCGGCGATGCAGTATAGTCGGGATTTGCCGCCGTCATGACGTCCCGCTCCGCCGCTTTGGATTCCACCGCCGCCGGCACGTTCCGCAAGGACGTCAAGGTCATTGGCTTGATCGGCTCGGCGCACGGTTTGTCGCACTTCTTCCAGCTCGTTCTGCCGCCGCTGTTCCCCCTGCTCAAGGCGGAATTCGGCGTCAGCTACGCAACGTTGGGGGCGCTGGTCAGTGTTTTCTACGTGGCGAGCGGCGTCTGCCAATTCGGCGCGGGCT
>JBGPYP010000123.1:0-7526 GCA_041493285.1 Casimicrobiaceae bacterium | reverse complement strand
GCGTGTGGGACGCGATCTTTCGGCGACGGTAGTCCGCTGACGCGAAGTTGTCGTGGCCCTAGTCGCCGTCTTGGCGTAGACCCAAGAAAGATGCTGTGACGAAACCTCCGTCAGCGGCCGCAAGCTTGTCGACGCGACTCTCACGCGGCTTTCGGAAGCTTGCCAGCTTACGCCGCGTGGCGGATGTTGGCGCCGGCAGCCGCAAGATCCGCTTCCGGTGCAACATCTGCGGCGGCGCCTGTTCCGTGCCGGCCGCGGCACTCCAACGTGAAACACCATCCTGTACCCGCTGTGGGTCGACAGTGCGTACCCGAGCCATCGTGCACCTGCTCACGACCGAGTTGTTCGGTCGGAGCATGACGATCCCCCAGTTGCCACGGCGTCGCGACCTCGCCGGCATAGGGCTCTCGGACTCTGAAAATTACGCCAAGCGCCTCAACGACAAACTCAGCTATACGAATACTTTCTTGCACAAGGAGCCGCGACTCGACATTGCGGCCGTGCCCGAGGATCTGACGCGTCGGTTCGATTTCATCATTGCCAGCGATGTATTCGAGCACGTCGCGCCTCCCGTATCACGAGCCTTCGTCAATGCCCGTCGACTGCTCAAGCCGCACGGCGTTCTGATCTTCTCGGTGCCGTACTCGCTCGATCCGGAAACCCGCGAGCATTTTCCGGATCTGAACGACTACCGGCTTATCGAGGTCGACGGGTCCTGGTGCCTGGAGAACCGCACCGCCGATGGACAAACGCAGGTTTTCACCGACCTCACGTTCCACGGAGGACCGGGTTCGACGCTCGAGATGCGGCTTTTCTCCCGTGCAGGCCTGATCCGCGACTTCGCGGCGGCGCGCTTTGCCGGTGTCCGCATCGCCGACGAGTCTTACCTCGCCTACGGAATTGTCTGGCCTGAACCGTGGTCGGTGCCGATGGTCGCCTATGCGACGTTGGAGCGATAACCCGAGCCATGGGTTGGCATGACTTGCGCACTGGGTCTGCCGGCACGACGGTCCGACGACAGCGCGAGCAAGCGGGTCACCGCGCGCAGCGCAGCCTCGCGCGAGAAGTGCGTGCGGACGTTCTCTCGACCTCCATCAGCCAGCGCGTGCCACAGCTGCCGGTCGCTATAGGCACGTACCACGGCGTCGGCGAACGCCTCCGGGCTGTCGCCGACCAGTACGTTGGAACCCGGAGCCAGATGCATCCCCTCGATCGAGGGCGCCGTCGCGACAACAGGCAGGCCGTAACTCATCGCCTGGTTCACCTTTCCCTTCACACCGGCGCCGTAACGCAGTGGCGAGATCGAGAGCCGACAGCCGGCAAAATATGACGTCAAGTCAGGGACGTAGCCAGTAAGCACGAAATCGTCAGCAGCAAGCCCCTTCAACGTCGGCGGCACATCCCCGCCGACGACGTACGTCTTCACACCAGGTAGTCGCTGGCGCAGCAACGGCAGAATCTCGGTTGCGTACCAGATCATCGCGTCCGTGTTCGGAGGATGGCGAAATCCGCCGATGAATAACAGCCCATCCCGCTCGTCGAACGGCTTGCCGCCCTCCTGCGGCTCGTGGATGGTGGACAGGATCATCACCCGCGTCTGCGGCTCGAGGCGTTCGAGCAGTTCCTGTTCTACATAACTGACCACGAGCGTGACGTCGGCCTTGCGCATGAGCGCTAGTTCCTCCTCGCGCCTTGCACGCGCCGCTATTCCCGCTGCGCCGCTGCCGTTCAGTTCGGCCAGTCGTTCCTCGCGCAAGAAATGCAAATCGACGGTATCGAAAACCGTCAGCGCGTTGGGGGCCAACTCACGCACGGTGTCCAGATGCTTGGCAGCGATGTAGTGCCTGGAGATGAGCACGAGATCGAAGTCAGCCCCGTGCTTGCCGAGGAAGTCCGCGATCGAACGCGCGTACGGGTGAAACTGAACTTCGACGCCCGATTGCTGCAGCAGCGTGACATACGGCTGCCTATGCTCGAGATTGTCGGCGATGAACGTGACCTTGCACCCGAGGCTGACGAAGATGTCGAGCACCTCCTGCATGCGCAGGGAGCCTGCATCCCGATCCGGAGTGAGCATACAGGCGTCGATGACGAGCACGCGGTGCTTCGCCCAGCGGTCACGCTCGAGTCCCGGCGTGAGCCCGTTCGGCCCGTGGCGCGCCAGCGTCTCCACCCACTTGCTCAAGAACGTGCCCTGGTTGAGGACTTGAAATCGCTTCGCGCCGCTCGTAAGGTCCGTCCCAGCGGTGCCGCCCTCGAAATGCACGACCGCGGCGAACGGCTGGTAGTAAACCTTTCGGCCGGCTGCGCGCACGGCGAAGGCCAGGTCGGCGTCCTCGTAGTACGCCGGTGCAAAGCGCGCATCGAAGCCGCCGATCTGCTCAAAGAGCTGGCGATCGACTGCAAGGCACGCACCCGAGCAATAGTCGACTTCGCGCACATAGTTGTACTCGGGCTTGTTGGGATCATCGCCCCGGCCGTAGTTCCACGCCGATCCATCGCGCCAGACCAGACCGCCGGCTTCCTGCAGTCGCCCATCCGGATAGATCAGCTTGGCCCCGACGAGTCCCGCGCCCGGCCGGTCGCGGAGGATACCCGTCAGCGCCTCAAGCCAACCGGGGGTGACGATGGTGTCGTTGTTCAGGAACACGAGAACATCGCCGCGCGCGAGCTTCGCCGCCTTGTTGCAGCTCCCAACGAAGCCAAGATTCACATCGTTGCGAACGAAGCGCACGCCACTCATCTGGCTCAGCGCAACGCTCGCCGGCTCCGGCGACGCATCGTCAATCACCACGACCTCGTACGTACCCGCCGGAGTATTGCCGTGTACGCTTTTCAGACAGGTGTACGTTAGCAGTGGGTTGCCGTGGACGGGTATGGCAATCGTCACTGCAGGTTTGTCGGTTTCGATGAATCCGAGCGGCTGGACGACCGCTTCCGGCACGAACACCCTGCCGCCCGTCGGCGTGAACCGGTGCACGCGACGGACGCGACGCCACACGCGGCGAGCAAGCGCGCGCGGGCCCTCGCCGCGCAAGACCGTAAGCGCAAGCCCGACATAGCGGCGCGACCCGCGCAACGATGCCCACCGCGAACGAAGCTTTGCCACAACCACCTTCAGGCGATGACCGCCATGGCGCAGCGGCGCGGTCGCCCGCCAGATGTGGCTCGCCTCAAGCTCGTCGATCCGTGCGCGGGCGGCCGTCAGCGACGTCTCCAGATATCCAATGTGCGCCCTCGCTCCGACGCGCTCCTTCTCGTGCTCGCTGACGATGCGCTGCGTCTCAACGAGCCGCGCCGCGAGTTGCTGACGGTTGCTCCTGGCCTGCTCGCGGATGGCGTTGAACTCCATCAGCTGCACGTTGGCAACATCGAGCTGGCGCTTGAGTTCCAGGCGCGCGCCGCGATGGCCGCATTCGACGCCGCTCGTGAACAGCTCCGCCAACGACAACGGTTGCGGTTCGCTCTGCCCGGGCGGCACGTAATAATGGCGCAGGTCGAGCGCCGGCGACGGGCCGGGCTCACGCCGCCGACGCGGCCCGGAAGGGAGCGGCGCGAGATAGAACGGGAGATAACGCTCCTCGTCGGTCATGACACGGCGATCTTCGGAAACGGTCGGCCGGCAACGGCGACGGCGCCTCCCGCCGCGGAAAGCGCCTCGTTCCATTGCGCTGCGGACACGCTCCAAGGCAGCAGGTTCGACCGCGCGCGGCCTGCGAGGCGCTCGGGAAAGGCGCCGAGCGCCGAGGCCACGATCGGGATCTCGGTGGCCATGGCGACCGACAGCGTATAGGAATACGTCTCCGGCACCTGCGCCGGGAACCAGATCACGTCCGGGCGCTCGGCCTCGATCAACGACTGGAGCTCGTGCTCCGCATATTGCCCGTGGATCGAAAGCGGGCTATCCGGCCACTGGGGAATAGGCTGCGTCGTCGATCCCAGGACACGAAATACGAGCGGCAGGCCGCGTGCTCGTGCGTCCGCCGCACACGCGATGACCGGGTGCAGACCCTTCTCCGGAGTGAGGTTGCCCAGGACCGCGACGCGCACTACGCGTCGCAGCGGCCCGGCGTCGGGTTCCGGGTGCGGGACGACGGTCGCGTCCACGTCGGGGAAATAACGCCCGATCCGCTGTGCCACGTCGCGCGAAGGTGCGATCACCCGGCCGGCGCTGCGTAGCAGTTTGCCGAACACCGCGCGCCACGCGCCGATGTCGAGGTCCCATTGGCCGGGCCTGCGCGCAAGGCATGCAGCGCAGCCAAGCGCGTCGGGCTCGCCACAATAGTCTCCCTTCTCGGTGACCAGATGATATTGCGGGCAGATCGCGTAGTAGTCGTGCAATGTACAGTCGTAAGGCACGCCGATGGCCGCGGGCAAGTCGAGCACCGAAGCCGGCAGCCCGTGAACATGGTGGAAGTGCAGGCGCACGACGCCTAGCGCGCGCAGCAGCGAGACAAGCGCCGCCATGTCGCCGGGCAAGATGAAGTACGCAGTGAAGTCTTCTCGGTCCTTGAGCCACGAGAGCTTGACCGTATCGCCCACGGCGGGTTCGATAAGCAGAACCTCGCAGCGCTCTTCGATCAGCGCCGCCAAGTCAGTCATGTGGCGGCGAATTCCGCCGCCCCAAGCATGCGCGATGAAACAGATCAGCTGACGCGGCGATTCGCGCAAGCGCAAAAGATCCACGGCGCGCCGGAACGGCCGCGCCGGATCGCTCACGAGGAGTTCCGCGCGCCGCGCAGAGTATTCGGGATAAAGCTTGCCTAGGACTGTTTCCGCCCAGACAGCTGCCTTCCTGTTGCCGGGAGCGTCGGCCGCTGCGTCGCCCCGATGGTGCACGTACACGTCGCCCGCCAGCAAGTGGCGGAAGCCCGCGCTCCCCGCGCGTAGAGAAAAATCTTGCTCCGCACCGAAGCCACCGCCCAGCGGCATGTCGTCGAACGCGCCGACAGAAGCGAGGCACTCTCGCCGAAAATAAACGCAGGGTCCGTAGCTAAACGGAAGCGCGACGGACCGTCCGGCGTTAACGCGACGGAAGAGCAAGTCGAGCGATGCCGCCGTGTAGCCGTCCGGGACAGCATTGGGCGCATCCATCCGGGGATAGCCCGCCACGCCGCCCGAGCCGGCAAACGGCGTGATCGTGCCAACGTCACGGCCGCCGGCTGCGTGCGCCGAGAGACGGTCGAGCCAGTCGTTGGCAACCTCGGCGTCACCATGGACGACGACGACGTCGCGATCGGGGTGCAGGTGCGCCGCGCGATTGACCGCGGCGGCAAAGCCCTGTGGTGTCGGCTGCGTCAGCAGCGTGATCTGGTCGTTCTCTGCCAGTTCCCTGAGCACCCGCGAGAGTTCGGGCTCGGGACTCGCGTCATCGACGACTACGAGATCGAATGGCGTGGTCTGGGGGGCAGCGAGCACGCTATCCAAACACGCGCGCACCCTCGCAGCGTCACGATAAACGGGGACGATGATGTCAACGCGTGTCATGAGTCGCCGGCCCCGGTGAACGATGCACGCAACCGGTGCAGAGGCCAGCGAGCCCAGCCCCGCCACGACTCGCGGAAGCGGAGCCTCGACTGCGCCTCAGCGAGTGCGCCGGCAACCTGGGCAAATGCCTTCTGCGTCTGCTCCAACTCGATCCGCCGGCCCGAAGTCAGTTGTAGCAACGCTTCCTCTCGTTGCCGCGCGCTCGCCAGATCGTTGACAGCCTTTATCGTCTCCTCCAGTCGCTGCTCTGCGATCTTGCGCACGTCGAGCACATCCCAGTAGAGCCGCTTCTCGGCTAGCAGCGCGCGCTCGTAATCGCGATATAGCGATTGCGCGCCATCGTCAAACATGGAAAGCGCCGGGAGCTGCGGCAAGACCGCGTCTTCGCTCCCGCACACGACAATGAAGTACATGGGCGGTGCCGGAGCGTCGAGCGATTTAACCCGGCTTTCGCTCAGCGCAACGAGTCTGGCGGCGCGATCACCCTGCGTACCTTCGGCCCAGATCAGCGAGTGCGCAAGCGCTCGTTGCCCATACCACGCCTGCTGCGGGAACCCGCGCGCGAGCAATGCCGCGAGCTCTTCTCGCCTCAACTCGCGGACGTGGAAGTCATTGGCGCGGGGCTCTTCGCCCGAGTAAACCGCCTTGTTCGGCGACGAGATGATCAGCACGCCCTCGGGGGTCAACACGCGCCGAAACTCCACGAGCATCGCCTCTTGCTCGGCAAGATGCTCGATCGTCTCGAACGAGACGACCAGATCGACGCTGGCATCTGCAAGCGGCAGCGCCGTGCACGAGCCCTGGACAAAACGCAGGTTGGGTCGATCCGAGTAGCGCGCCTTCGCATGGCCTATTGCCCCGGTGTCGATATCGACACCGATCACGGTCGCGGCCGCGCCGGCGAGCAGCATGCTGCCGTAGCCTTCGCCGCAAGCGCCATCCAGGACGCGCTTGCCGGCAGCCGCTGGCTGCGCGGCGCAATACCGGTGCCAATGCTCGTACCAGATCGCGCCTCCGCGCTCGGGCGTGAATCGTTCGCCTGTGAACTGAAGGGGGGCGCTCAATGGCTTCTGGACCGAGCGAGGGCTCGAGAGGGCACCAGCGTTGCACTGACGGTGCAACGACAATCAATCATTTTACCCCGGCCAGCGTGGGCGGTCCAAATGCGCCGACCGGCCGACCGGGTCAATTGACGTCGAGCAATACCGGCTGATGATCCGCCGCCTGCGTCTTCTGATCGACCCGCACGTCCCGCACCCGCGAGGCCAGATCGGCGGAGACGAAGATAAAATCGCAGCGCTGCTCCGGCTCGCCGGGCTCTTCCTTCTCGTAGATCTTGAACGTCGCCGGATGCGGTTCGCCAGGATGCGCGACTTCCCAGGCGTCGGCGAGCGTCGGCGCGCCGTCGGCGAACGGCTCCAGCATGCGGGCGTGCAGCGGATCGTCGGGTTCGAGGTTGAAATCTCCCGTGATGATCGTCGCTGCCGGCCGTGGCCGCGTGTGGAAGGGTCCGCCTTCCGCGTCGACGATCGTGCCCAGGCGCGCGTGACCGCTCCCTTCGGCATAGATCGTGCGCAGCGCCTCGACCTGCGCGGTGCGCTTCTTCAGGCCGTAATACTCGAGATGCGTCGTGATCACACGCACGTCGCCGAACGGTGCGCTCACGATCGCTTCGAGCGCGATGCGCGGCATGCCGTTCACACCGGGATCCACCGGATACGGCAGGAGATGCCGGAACACCTGCCCGACAGGATAGCGCGAGAAGATCATGTTGCCGAAGTGGCGGCGGCCGCCTTCCTCTGCAGGAACATCGACCGCGACACCCGGCACCGGCTGGTAGCCGGGCAGTAGCCGCGCGAGCGCGGCGAATTGATTCTCGCCCCGGCTCCCCGGCAGCCGCGGATCAGGAAAATTGCTGGCGATCTCCTGCAGGCAGAGCACATCGAAATCGGCGATCGCCTTGGCGTGCTTGACGATCCTCGCCGGGTCGACCTCGCCGTCGACGCCGCGGCACCATTGGGAATTCCAGGTAATGAGTC
>JBGPYP010000050.1:0-11709 GCA_041493285.1 Casimicrobiaceae bacterium | reverse complement strand
CCACCCGTCTGCAACTTCGGTGCGCCCGCGCCGGACTTCGACTTGCCCGCCACCGACGGCCGCCGTTACCGGCGCGACGCCCTCGCCGGACCGAAGGGGCTGCTGGTGATGTTCATCTGCAACCATTGCCCGTTCGTCAAGGCCGTGCTCGACAAGATCTTGCGCGACGCGGGCGAATTGAAGGGCCAGGGCATCGGTTCGGTCGCGATCTCCAGCAACGACCCCGCGGACTATCCGGAGGATTCGTTCGAGAACATGAAAGCCCTCGCCGAGCGGATGCGATTTCCGTTCCCCTATCTCTGGGACGAAACGCAGGAGGTCGCAAAGGCGTACGGCGCGGCGTGCACGCCGGATTTCTTCGGCTACAACGGCAAGCTGGAGCTGCAATACCGCGGCCGCCTCGACGACTCCGGGCGCTCGACCAAGCCCGACGCGCCGCGCGAGTTGTTCGCTGCGATGGTGCAAGTCGCGCGCACCGGTCACGGCCCCGCGGCGCAGACGTCGTCGATCGGCTGCTCGATCAAGTGGCGCAACTAGGGTCAGACTCGACTTTCGCGCGCGACGGTGCTGCTCAGACGATCCGGTGGGAAAGTCGAGTCTGACCCTATAAGAATTCGCGCAGTGCGTCGAGGACCAGATCGGGCGCCTCGGCCATGAGGCTGTGGCCGCAATCGGGTATCGCGACGACGCGCTTGTCTCCGAGCGCCTTGTCGCCGAGCGCGGCGATGAGCGCAGCAGCGTTCTGTGCCGGCGCCATCAGGTCGCGTCGGCCGACGATCACCAGCACAGGACAGCGGATTCCGGCCGCTGCAGCCAATCCGTCCGCATAGCGGTGGCAGGCGAGCAAGTCGGCGTACAGGACGCCCGGTCGCGAGCGTTCCGTCAGCCGCAACGCGTTCCCGGTCATCCACACGCCCGGCAGGCGATTGCCGCCCAACTGGTCCCCGGGCGAGAACGACCAGCCGTTGATCAGCTCGAACGCGACATGGTCGTCTCGCTTCGCCGCTTCGAGCAGCACGTCGCTCACCGGCATCGGCGCCGCAGCGCCGAGCAATGCGAGCTTCGCGACCCGCGCCGGGTGTCGCGCTGCCGCGTCGAGCACGGCGAGCGCGCCCATGCTGTGGCCGACCAGGACCGCACGTTCCACATGCAACGCGTCCTGCAGCGCGACGAGCCAATCCGCCATCGCGGCTACCGACGGCAACGGCTCGCCTTCGCTCCTGCCGTGGGCGGGCAGGTCTAACGCGACGACGTTGCGCCCGTGATGCGCGAAGTAGCGCGACTGCAACGCCCAGACGCTGTGGTCGTGCGCCGCGCCGTGCACGAACACGATCGTCTCCAGCGCGGGATCGAAGCCGCGCGATCCCGTGTACGCGTACGCCGCATGGCCCGCGATGGCGACACGCACGGCGCGGTTCAGCCCTTCTCCGCCGCGTACAGCGCGCGGCTTAAGTCTTCGATGAGATCGTCCGGGTCCTCCAGACCGACCGACAGCCGGATCGTGCCCCCGGTGATGCCGGCGGTACGCAAGTCCTCGGTCGAAACGCGGAAGTGCGTCGTCGATGCCGGGTGGATCACCAGCGACTTGGCGTCGCCGACGTTGGCCAGATGCGAGAAGATCCGCAGCGCCTCGATGAACCTGCGGCCCTGGTCGCGCGTGCCGCGAATCGAGAAGCTGAATACCGCGCCACAGCCTCCCGGGAGCAGCGTCCGTGCCAGCGCATGATCGGGATGTTGCGGCAGCTCGGGATAGCCGACCGCTTCGACGAACGGGTGTGCGGCGAGGAACGCCACGATCTTGCGCGTGTTGTCGACGTGCCGCTGCATGCGCAGCGGCAGCGTCTCGATCCCCTGCAGAATCTGGAACGCAGTCATCGGCGCCATGCAGGCACCGAAGTCGCGGATACCCTCGCGCCGCGCGCGCAGCAGGAATGCCGCCGTCGTCGATTCCTCGGCGAAGACCATGTCGTGAAAGCCTTCGTAGGGCTCCGTCAGCGTCGGGAACTTGCCCGCGCTTTTCCCCGGCTCATCCCAGACGAACCGTCCGCCGTCGACCAGCAGCCCGCCGATCACCACGCCGTGGCCCGAAAGAAACTTGGTCGCCGAGTGGTACACGAGATCCGCACCGTGCTCGAACGGGCGCATGAGGTACGGTGTGGTGAAGGTCGAGTCGACGAGCAGCGGCAGCCCGTGCTCGTGTGCGAGCGCCGCCACGCGCGGCACGTCGAGCACCTCGAGCCCGGGGTTACCCAACGTCTCGCCGAACATGAGCCGCGTGCTCGGCCGGATCGCGGCGCGCCAGGCGTCGAGATCGCGCGGGTTCACGAAGGTGGTCTCGATGCCGAAGCGCGGCAGCGTGAAGTCGAGCAGATTGTGGGAGCCGCCGTAGAGCGAGCGCGAGGCGACGATGTGCGATCCCGCGCCCATCAGCGTGACGATCCCAAGATGCAATGCGGCCTGCCCGCTAGCGACCGCGATCGCGCCCACGCCGCCTTCGAGTGCGCTGATGCGCTCCTCCAGCACCGCGCAGGTCGGATTGGAGATGCGCGAGTAGACGTGCCCCGCGCGCTCCATGTTGAACAGCGCAGCGGCATGATCGCTGTCGCGAAACACGAACGACGCCGACTGGTAGATCGGCGTGGCGCGCGCGCCGGTCGCGGGATCGGGACGCGCGCCCGCATGCAGCGTCAGCGTGTCGAAGCGGGTCGTCTTGGGCTTGGTCATCGTCCGCAGGGGTCGCCGCAGTTCAGCTTGGAGCGCGCCGCCCGTTCCGGCGCTTCCCGGTATGTTATCGCATCGGCGACCGCCCCTTGGCGCAAACGGTGCGTGGGCCTACACTGCGCACGAAGGGTAATCCCAGGAACCCAAGGAGACCACAATGCAGCGCAAGGCTTCCGCTCGCTGGCAGGGCACGGTGAAGGAAGGCGCAGGAACGATCGCCACGCAGAGCGGCACGCTCAAGGACACCCCGTACTCCTTCGTCGCCCGCTTCGGAGACGGCAAGGGGACCAATCCCGAGGAGCTGATCGCTGCGGCGCATGCCGGCTGCTTCACCATGGCGCTGTCGTTCATGCTCAACAATGCCGGATTCACGGCCGACGCGATAGACACCGAAGCTGCGTTGACGATGGATCAGGTCAACGGCGCTTGGAGTATCAACTCGATTCACCTGACGACGCGCGCCCAGGTCCCCAAGATCGAAGCCGCGAAGTTCGCCGAGATCGCGGCCAGCGCCAAGGCAAACTGTCCGGTCTCGCGCGTGCTCAACGCAACGATTACGATGGACGCGCGCCTGGTCGGTTAACGGGAGTCCTTATGTCAGCAACGCCGCCGCAGACCTTCAAGGGCCGCGGCGCCACGTTCAACCCGGACAACCGCTTCCGTCGCGACACCCGCGAGGTCGTCGACGACGGCTGGACCGCGCCGACCCTCGCAGAGGGCGAGGAGCCGCCGCCGCCCAGGACGACGGTCACGATTCAGAACGCGCGCACGATCATCGCGCGCAACGACTCGCCGGACATTCCCTTCGACCGGTCGATCAATCCGTACCAGGGCTGCGAGCACGGTTGCGTGTATTGCTATGCGCGGCCGTCGCACGCGTACCTCGATCTGTCGCCCGGGCTGGATTTCGAAACGCGGCTGTTTGCCAAGCCGGACGCGGCCCTGCTGCTGCGAGCCGAGCTGGCGCAGCCCGGCTACCGCTGCGAACCGATTGCACTCGGCACCAACACCGATCCGTATCAACCGATCGAGCGCGAGTGGAAGATCACGCGGCAGATCATTGAAGTGCTCGCCGAGTGCGAGCACCCTTTCACCATCACGACCAAGGGCGTGCTCATCGAGCGCGATCTCGACCTGCTCGCGCCGCTGGCGGCGAAGAACCTGGTGCGTGCCTACGTGTCGATCGCGATGCTCGACCGGGAATTAGCGCGCAAGCTCGACCCGCGCGCCCCATCGCCGCAGCGACGGTTGGCGATGATCAAAGCGCTCGCCGATGCCGGGATTCCGGTGGGCGTCAGCGTCGCGCCCGTGATCCCGCAGCTGACCGACAAGGATCTCGAAGCCATCCTCGAAGCGGCGGCGGCTCACGGCGCGCGGTCGGGGACGTGGGTGATGCTGCGGCTGCCGCGCGAAGTGAAGGACCTGTTCCGCGACTGGCTCGCGCAGCACTATCCGCTGCGCGCCGCGCACGTGATGAGCCTGGTGCAACAGGTGCGCGGTGGTCGCGACAATGACCCCGAGTTCGGCTCGCGCATGCGCGGGCAGGGACAGTTCGCGGACTTGATCGCCCGGCGCTTTGCGCTCGCGTGCAAACGGCTCGGTCTTAACGAGGATCGCACGCTGCGGCTGGACACCACGCGCTTCCACCCGCCCAAGGGGCCGGCCGCTGGCGCGCAGCTCGATCTGTTCTAGAAAAAACAAGGGGCCTTGCGGCTGCTGACCGCGGCCGAAGCTCAGGGTAGATGTCACGGGGCAAATCAATCACGTCGCGTCCGTCGTTGGCGCGTGGAAAAAAATCGGTGTCCGACGAGCCAACAACGCGAGCATCGACCGCAGCGCAGGCGCTGAGCGTACGGCTCGCGCGCTGCTATACGGGCGCGGTCCACGACGTGCTCCGGATGATGGGGCACGAGCACATCGTGCTGCCGCCGGAGATCAAGCCGATCGCGCCCGGAATGAAACTCGCCGGACCGGTCTGGACGGTGGCCGGGCGCATCGATCGTAGCAAGACCCGCGACGACACGCTGCGCGCCTGGTGCACGCTGCTGGCGCGCGCTCCTGCCGGGCACGTGATCGTCTGCCAGCCGAACAACCACGAGGTCGCGCTGATGGGCGAATTGTCGGCGCAAACGCTCGCGGCGCGCGGCGTGCTCGGCTTCGTCGTCGACGGCGGGTCGCGCGACACCGAGTTGGTGATCGAGCAGGGATTCCCGGTGTTCTGTTCGTTCCTCACCCCCGCGGACATCGTTGCGCGCTGGGTGCCGGATCGCTTCGGCGAACCGGTGAAGATCGGCGCGGCCAGCATTGCTACCGGCGATTTTCTCCTCGGCGATCGCGATGGCGTGGTGATCATTCCGGCCGCACTTGCCGAGGACGTCGTGGCGAGGACCGAGGAGGTCGTCTCCACCGAGAGCGAGATGCGGTGCGCACTCATCGGCGGCATGGACCCCGTCGCCGCGTACGACAAGTTCGGAAAGTTCTAGATTCGCCTATGCACATCGAAGCCCGCCTGCATCAGCTCGGCCTCGCGTTGCCGGCCCCGGTCACGCCGCCGGCCGGCGTGCGGTTGCCGTTCGCCTTCGTGCGCGTGCGCGGCAACCGCGCGCTCGTCTCCGGCCACGGACCGCTGAACGCCGACGGCTCGATCGCCCAGCCGTTGGGGAAGCTGGGGCGCGAACTCAGCGTCGAAGAAGGTTATCGCGCCGCGCGGCTCACGGCGCTGTCGATCCTGGGCAGCCTCAAGCGGGAACTCGGCGACCTCGATCGCGTGCGGGCATGGCTGCGCGTGTTCGGAATGGTGGCATCCGCGCCGGGCTTCGCGCAGCAGCCCGCGGTCATCAACGGCTGCTCGGACCTGATCCTCGAGCTTTACGGCGCGGACGCCGGCAAGCACGCCAGATCCGCGGTCGGCATGGCCGAGCTGCCCTTCAACATACCGGCCGAGATCGAAGCCGAGGTCGAGATCGAGGTGTAGCGGCGCGAGCAGCGAGAGGGGAACCCGCGAGCGAAGCGAAGCGGGGGTCGAGCGTCCGCGAGTCGCCGCAGCGGCCGACGCGCGGCGCAACACGCGGCGTTGAGCGTCCAAGGAGGCCGCAGCGCGAGCGTCTACAGCTTCGCTTCAAGCAGGCAACGGAATTCGCGCGCGAAGTCGATCGAGACGCGCGCGTGCACCGCCCCTTGCTTGTCGAAAAAGCGTTGCGCGCCCCGCAGGGCAAACACGCCTTCGTGCCAGACGTTCGGGTGTATGTACAAGCCCTGGCGGCCGTCGAAGCGAAAACACACGAAATCCTGCGGTTTGACATCGTCGCCGGGCAACGCGAGCGGGACGACGTACGGCGCCGCATCGAGCGGGAAGAACAGCTGGCCGCCGTCGGGATGGTAATTGGCGTGCCAGAGAAGAATGCGCGCCGGGTCGCGCCGATGACCCCGAGCGGCGATTTCCGGCTCGGTTGCGTAGGCGAGGATGTACTCACCGCCGACCGCGTCGTTGCGTCCGAACAGAATATCGCCCTGCCACTCGCTGACGAAGACGCCTTCGGTCGTGCCGCCCTGGTCGCCGGTATCCGCGTCGACCGCACGCCAGCCCTGCGCGGGCCAGCGCACGATTTCGATCGGGCAGGACGCGCAATCGTCGACCAGGCGGCCGTAGCCGTCCAGTGCGGCGGGCGTCGCATCGATTACGCGCATCGACACGTGCGAAAGTCCGGGCGGCAGCTCAGGGTTGAGGTAGTCGAAAGCGCGCGAAGCGCTCGCCGCCGCCCCGACCGGCGCTCGGATGTTGTCTAGTTTGTGCAATCCGCGACCCGGTGCGCGGTGATCACTTGGCTGGTGGTCGTCCCGCCCTTGCCCGTCGTGCGCACCTCCTCCTGGTATGCGGTGTCGCTGTCGGCCGTGAGCACCGAGGTCGTGCTGAACGCCATCGCGCCCGAGGGTAGCTTCACGGCGCAATCCGCGCTGTACGTCCAGGTCGAGCCCGTGCGCGTCGTCGGCGAGAGTTTGCAGCCGATCTTCTGCAGCGCGATTTGGTGTCTCCGCCGCTCTTCGCCGGGATCGAGGCACTCGGTGGCCGCGAACCGGTTTGTGCCCGCCGCACGCTGGTACTCCCAGAGCCCCTGGCGAAACGACGGGACATCGTCCGCGCGCGCGGCGCCGGGCGCCGCCACGAGCAAGCCGGTGAACGCGAGCAGCAGACCGAGCCGCAGACGGGGTAGCGGCAGTGGTCGTACGGAAATCATGAAGGCGACTCCTTTGCCGGGACGGCGCTCGCTGGCGGTGGGTCCGCGGTCTGGCGATCCACTTTGCGCCGTACCGCCGGTCCCGCGTCGCGCCGCAGCCGCCAGGTTTCCGTAACCACGTCGAGCAGCGCGCGGATGAGCGGATCGTGCTCGCGCGAGCGCAAATAGACGAACCGGAGCGTCGTGCCGACGCGCGTATCCTGCCACAGACAGACCTCGCCCGCTGCGCCTTCTGCAGCGCGACTTCCTCGCGCATCAGCGCCACGCCCAGTCGCCAGCGAGCTGACCGCCGCTTCGTCGTCGGCGCCGATTAGACCCGATCAATGACTTTCCCGACCGACCTTGGCGCCGGACTTGCCCACCAGAAAGTCGAGATCGACGCCCTGATCGGCCTGTAGCACCGTCTGGCAGTAAAGCTGGACCCAGCCCCGATCGGCGTGCGGCTTGGGTGGCTTCCAGCGCTTCTTCCGTCGCGCGAGCTCCTCGTCCGAGACGTGGAGGACGAGCTTGCGCAGGGCGACATCGAGCTCGATCACGTCGCCGTTCTCGACCAGCGCCAGCGGACCGCCGGCCGCCGCTTCCGGGGCGGTGTGCAGCACGGCCGTCCCGTACGCGGTGCCGGACATGCGCGCATCCGAGATGCGCACCATGTCCGTGACGCCTTTCTTCAAAATCTTCGCCGGCAGCGCGAAATTGCCGACCTCGGGAAAGCCCGGATAGCCCTTGGGGCCGCAATTCTTGAGCACCAATACGCAACTCGCATCGACGTCGAGCTTCGGATCGTCGATGCGCCGGTTGAGGTCGTCGATGTCCTCGAAGACCACCGCGCGACCCTTGTGCTTCATGAGCTTCGGCGTCGCCGCCGAGGGCTTGAGCACTGCGCCTTTCGGCGCGAGATTGCCGCGCAACACCGCGATCCCGCCCTGCGGCTTGAACGGTTTGGCGAGCGGCGTGATGACCGCGTCGTTGTAGTTGACCGCGTCCTTGACGTTCTCCCAGATCGTCCTGCCGTTGACCGTGAGCGCCTGCTTGTGAATGAACTTGCCGATCTCCCTGATCACCACCGGCAGCCCGCCCGCGTAGTAGAAATCCTCCATCAGGTACCGGCCGGACGGCATCAGGTTGACCAGGCACGGCATGTCGCGGCCGAGCCGGTCCCAATCGTCGAGCGAAAGCTTGACGCCGACGCGCCCGGCGATCGCCAGCAGATGCACGACCGCGTTGGTCGAGCCGCCGATCGCGCCGTTGACCATGATCGCGTTTTCGAATGCCTGGCGGGTCAGAATCTTCGACACGCGCAGGTCCTCGTGGACCATGGCGACGATGCGCCGGCCGGCCATGCGGGCGAGAACGCGCCGGCGCGAGTCGACTGCAGGGATCGCGGCGTTGGTCGGTAGCCCCATGCCCAGCGCCTCGACCATCGATGCCATCGTCGACGCCGTGCCCATGGTCATGCAGTGCCCGGCCGAGCGCGACATGCAGGATTCCGCCTCGATCATGTCGGACTCGTTCATCTCCCCGCGCTTCATCATTTCGGTGAACTTCCACACGTGCGTGCCCGAGCCGATGTCCTCGCCGCGGAACTTGCCGTTCAGCATCGGCCCGCCCGACACGCCGATCGTCGGCAGATCGCACGACGCCGCGCCCATGAGCAGCGCCGGCGTCGTCTTGTCGCAGCCCATCAGCAGCACGATGCCGTCGAACGGGTTCGCGCGGATCGACTCCTCGACGTCCATCGCGACCTGGTTGCGGAAGAGCATCGTCGTCGGCCGCATCAGCGTCTCGCCCAGGCTCATGACCGGAAATTCGATCGGAAAGCCTCCTGCGTCGAGCACGCCGTCGCGCACGTGCTGCGCAAGCTCGCGGAAATGCGCGTTGCAAGGCGTCGCCTGCGACCAGGTGTTGCAGATGCCGATTACCGGCCGGCCGTCGAACTGGTCGTGGGGGATGCCCTGGTTCTTCATCCACGAGCGATGCACGAGCCCGTCGCGATCGTGGCGACCGAACCATGCGGTCGAACGCAGGGTGCGTCTGGATTTCGAGGTTTTGCGCATGGCTCTCCCGCCCGGTACTCAACCGACCCGTCGCTTCAGCCCGTCCCGAATCACGCCGCGAGGCGCTGCCCGGTCGCCTTGTCGAACACGTGCACCATCGCGGGATCGACGGCGAGGCCGATTCTGTCGCCGGGGTTCACGACCGGCCGGCCATGCGTCACGAGCACGATCTGCGCTTCGCCCGCTTGCACCAGAAGCTCGGTCTCCGCACCCGTCGGCTCGACCACGATGATCTCGCCGGCGACGGCTCCCGCCGCACCCGCGCCGGAGAGCGTCAGGTGCTCGGGCCGGATGCCGTACGCCACGTGCTGCCCATCGGCTCCCGCCGCGGCGCCCAGCGGCCAGCGCACGCCGCCTGCGGCTTCGACATGCGCCGCGCCGTTGCCGCGCCGCACCGTGCCTTCGACGACGTTCATCGCCGGCGAGCCGATGAACTGCGCTACGAACAGGTTGACGGGCCGGTCGTAGAGCTCCAGCGGTGTCCCGATCTGCTCCACGCGCCCATCGTGCATCACGACGATCCTGTCCGCCATCGTCATCGCCTCGACCTGATCGTGCGTCACGTACACCGTCGTCGTCTTGAGCCGCTGGTGCAGCGCCTTGATCTCGCCGCGCATCGCGACGCGCAGCTTGGCGTCGAGGTTCGACAGCGGTTCGTCGAACAGGAACACCTTGGGATCGCGCACGATCGCGCGGCCCATCGCCACGCGCTGTCGCTGCCCGCCGGACAGCTCGCGCGGGTAGCGCTTGAGATACGGATCGAGGTTGAGGATCTTCGCCGCCTTCGCGACGCGCTCCTGGATCGTGGCCGGCGGCGCCTTGCGCAGCTTGAGGCTGAACGCCATGTTGTCGGCGACCGTCATGTGCGGGTAAAGCGCGTAGCTCTGGAACACCATCGCGATGTCGCGATCCTTCGACTCCATGTCGTTGACGACCTTGCCGTCGATGGCGATCGTGCCCGCGGTTATTTCCTCCAGGCCCGCGAGCATGCGCAGCAGCGTCGATTTGCCGCAGCCCGACGGGCCGACGAGCACCATGAACTCGCCGTCATGGATGTCGAAGCCGATGCCGTGGATGACCTTCGTGCTGCCGAAGGTCTTCTCGATATTCTGGAATGATACCGATGCCATGGCTCTAGCCAACGACGGGTGTCGACGGTGCCTCCATCTACATTACCGCGCCCAGATACCACGGCACGAACTCGTTCTGCCCGTAACCGTGCGCTTCACTCTTGGTCTTCTTGCCCGAGGCGGTATCCAGCATCATGCGGAAGAATCGCTCGCCCATCTGCTCGACCGACGCCGTTCCATCGACGATCTCGCCGCAATTGATGTCGATGTCCTCTTCCTGGCGTTCCCACAGCGCGGTGTTGGTCGCGAGCTTGAGCGATGGCGACGGCGCGCAACCGTATGCCGAGCCGCGTCCCGTGGTGAAGCAGATCATGTTGGCGCCGCCGGCGACCTGGCCCGTCGCGGATACCGGATCGTAACCGGGGGTATCCATGTAGACGAAGCCCCTGGCGGTCACGGGCTCGGCATATTCATACACGGCGACCAGGTTGGTAGTACCGCCCTTGGCCACCGCGCCGAGCGATTTCTCGAGAATGGTGGTGAGCCCGCCGGCCTTGTTCCCGGGCGACGGATTGTTGTTCATCTCGCCACGGTTGCGCGCCGTGTATTCCTCCCACCACTTGATGCGCTCGATGAGCTTTTCGCCGACCTCGCGCGACACGGCGCGGCGGGTGAGCAGGTGCTCGGCGCCATAGATTTCCGGCGTCTCGGAAAGGATCGCGGTGCCGCCGTGGCGCACCAGGAGATCGACCGCGGCGCCCAGCGCCGGATTTGCGGTGATGCCCGAGTAGCCGTCCGACCCGCCGCATTGCAGCCCGAGCGTCAGGTGCTTCGCGCGAACGCTTTCGCGAACGACTTGGTTTGCGTGCGGCAGCATCTCCCTGACCATGGCGACTCCGCGGGCGATGGCCTTGGCGGTGCCTCCCGCATCCTGGATGCTGTACGTGCGCAGCAACGGGCCTTCTTCGAGCGCCTGTGCGCCCATAAGCGCGCTGATCTGATTTGCCTCGCATCCCAGGCCCACGATGAGCACGCCGGCGAAATTGGCGTGCTTGGCATAGCCTCCGATCGTCCGCCGCAGCACCTGCATGCTCTCGCCCTGCACGTCCATGCCGCATCCGCTGCCATGCGTGAGCGCGACGACACCGTCGACGTTGGCGAAGTTTGCGAGCGCGCCGCCTTTGAACGCGTCGGCGATGCCGTGCGCGACGGTGGCCGAGCAGTTCACGGTCGAAAGGATTCCGATGTAGTTACGCGTGGCCACACGGCCGTCGGCGCGGACGATGCCCTGGAACGTCGCCGGCGTCTCGACGTAACGCGTTGGCTTCGCGTCGACGCCGTACGCATAGTCGCGCGCGAAGTCGCCCATTGCCAGGTTGTGCAGGTGCACGTGCTCGCCCGGCGCGATGGCGCGCTTGGCGAAGCCGATGATCTGGTTGTAGCGCTTGACCGGCGCGCCGGTGGGTATCGCGTGCGTGGCGACCTTGTGGCCGGGCGGTACCAGGCCCGACACCTTGACGTTCTCGTCGAGGAGCGCCGTGCCCGAGACGAGCTGTTGGCGGGCGATCACGACGTCATCGTTCGAATGCAGTCGGATGGTCAATGAGGTCTTAGTCAGCATGGTGCTCT
>JBGPYP010000090.1:0-9086 GCA_041493285.1 Casimicrobiaceae bacterium | reverse complement strand
CTGATCGGCGCACTGGGGCTTGTCGCCGCGGCACTCGCCGGCTTCGCGCTTCGTGCGCGACCGCGCTGGCTCCCGGCGGCGCTGGTGGGCGCCGCGGCGATCGTCGCGTTCGCCTTGCCCGCGCGTTGGACCGCCCTGCACCCCTCGCAATACAAGGAACTGAGCCAGACGCTCGCCATCCAGGGCACCCGTGTGACCGCGGAGCGCTCGAGCCCGCTGGGCCTCGTTTCCGTGGTCGAAAGCCCGTTGATACCCTTTCGGTACGCGCCGGGGCTGAGCCTCAACGCAACCATGGAACCGCCGCCGCAGCTCGGAATCTTCGTCGACGGCGACGGACCGGCCGCGCTTACGCGTTACGACGGGCGACGCGAGCCGCTCGCGTACCTCGATCAGCTCACTTCCGCTCTGCCCTATCACCTGCTCGAGCGGCCGCGCGTGCTGGTGCTGGGCTCGGGAGCCGGTGTCGACGTCCTGCAGGCGCTCTACCACCGCTCGCGCGCGATCGACGCGGTCGAATTGAATCCGCAGGTCATCGATCTGGTGCAGCGCCAGTTCGCGGAGTTCTCCGGCACGCCGTACAGCGCGCCCAGGGTACGCGTTCACATCGGCGAGGCGCGTGGCTTCGTCGCTGGACACGACGAGCGCTTCGACCTGATCCAGGTGGCGCTGCTCGATGCCTTCGGCGCATCGTCTGCCGGGCTCTACGCGTTGTCCGAAAGCTACCTCTACACGGTCGAGGCGATAGGGGAATATATCGATCACCTCGAACCGGGTGGGTTGCTCGCGATCACGCGCTGGGTCAACCTGCCGCCGCGGGATGCGCTCAAGCTCTTCGCCACGGCGGTCACCGCGCTCGAAGATCGCGGCGCGGCGCAACCGTCCCAGCAGCTCGCATTGATCCGCGGCTGGAAGACCGCAACGCTGCTGGTGAAGAACGGCGCGTTCACGCCGCCAGAAATCGCGGCGCTGAAGGAATTCTGCCGCGCCCGCTCCTTCGACGTGGCGTATTACCCCGGGATCGATCCCGCGGAAACCAACCGCTACAACGTGCTGCACGAGTCCTATTTCTATGACGGCGCGGCAGCGCTGCTCGGTCCCGACCGTCAGGCGTTCTTCGATCGCTACAAGTTCAACATCGCTCCGGCCAGCGATGACCGGCCTTACTTCTTCCAGTTTTTCAAATGGCGCACCCTGCCGGAGCTGCTCGCGCTCAGGGAGCAAGGCGGGCTGCCGCTGCTCGAATGGGGCTATCCGGTGCTGATCGCGACGCTGATCCAGGCGCTGTTCGCCAGCCTGCTGCTGATCCTGTTGCCGCTGCGGACGACCCGGAGCCGAACCGACGAAGGCGAAGGATCAGGGTGGTCGCGACCGCGCGTCGCTGCTTATTTCACGGCGATCGGCTTCGCGTTCATGTTCATCGAGATCGCGTTCATCCAGAAGTTCATCCTGTTCCTCGCCCACCCGCTCTACGCCGTCGCGGTGGTGCTCTGCGCGTTCCTCATCTTCGCGGGCCTGGGAAGCCGCTACTCCAGGCGGTTCTCGTCGAACGAGCGCGCGGTGCGCGTTCGGCCCGTCGCGCGGATCGCCGTTGCCGTCGCGCTGATCGCGTTGTCTTATCTCGTGCTCCTGCCCGCGCTGTTCCGCCCTCTGATGCCGCTCGCCGATGGGGCCAGGATCCTGCTTTCGATCGCGCTGATCGCTCCGCTCGCTTTTGCGATGGGCATGCCGTTTCCGCTCGGACTGGCGAGCATCGCCCGCGTCTCGCGCCACCTCGTGCCGTGGGCCTGGGGGATCAACGCCTGCGCGTCGGTGGTCGCGGCGATCCTGGCGACGCTGCTCGCGATCCACCTCGGCTTCAGTGCTGTCGTGCTGCTCGCGGTCGCGCTGTACGCGCTGGCTGCTGTAGCGTACCGCCGGGGCTAGCTTTTCTTGCCCGACGTTGCCAACCGCCGGGCAAGCTTCCACAATGGCAGCGGGCTCTGGAGGGGAAAGCCGCATGACCTGGTCGATCGTCGCCCGCGATTCCACGGGCGCTCTGGGCGTGATCGTCGCCAGCCGCTTCTTTGCCGTCGGCGCGCTCTGCCCCTACGCGCTCAGCGGCGTCGGCGCGCTGTCGACACAGGCGCTGGTCAACCCGCTGTACGGCATGCGCGGGCTGACGCGGCTGGCGCAGGGCATGACACCAGTCGACGTCGTGCGCTCCCTTACCTACCCCGATGCGGGGCGTGAGCATCGCCAGCTGCACATGGTCGACGCCGAAGGCAACATCGCCGTGCACACCGGCGTCGAATGTATCGAATGGTGCGGTCACGTGACCGGTGAAGGCTACTCCGTCGCGGGGAACATGCTTACTGGCCCGCAGGTGATCGAGGACACGGCGCAGTTCTACGACGCCGGACGTGAGCTGCCGTTCGCCGAGCGACTGATCGCGGCGATGCAGGCCGGCGAAGCCGCCGGCGGCGACAAGCGCGGCAAGCAGGCGGTGGCGCTCCTCATCTGCACGACCGAGGCGTATCCCACGCTCAACCTGCGCGTCGACGACCACTCCGATCCGCTCGCCGAACTGAGTCGCCTCTACGTCAAGAGCCTCGAGCGGTTCCAGCCGTTTCTTGAGTGCCTGCCCAGCCGTGCCCGACCGGCGGGCATCACTGATCGCTCAACGATCGAAGCCGAGATCCAGCGCTTTCAGGTCGAGCGCGCCCGCCACGAGCGATGAGCGCCGCAGGGCAAAGGCGCGGGTGCGCCCCCTCCGGGGGCAGCGTAGCGGCGGCAGCCGCAAGCGTGGGGGTACACCCGAGCGCATTGCTCGAGGTCCGCGACCTCAGGACGTCGTTCGCGGTCGAAGGCGGCGAGCTTGTCGCCGTCGACGGCGTGAGCTTCGCGCTCGAGCGCGGGCGAACGCTGTGCATCGTCGGTGAGTCCGGCTGCGGCAAGAGCGTGACCGCGCTGTCGATCATGGGCCTCATCGCCACGCCGCCCGGCAGCGTCAGCGGCGAGATACTTTTCGACGGCGTCGACCTCGCACACCTTTCCCCGCCCGAGATGCGCGAGCTCCGCGGCAACCGGCTGTCGATGATCTTCCAGGAGCCGATGACGTCGCTCAATCCCGCGTTCACTGTCGGCGACCAGATCGCCGAAGTGCTGTTGCGGCATCGCCCGGTCTCGCGGGAAGAAGCGAAGGCGCGAACGATTGATCTGCTACGCCAGGCGCACGTTCCCTCGCCGGAACAGCGCTTCAACGACTATCCGCACCGGCTTTCGGGCGGCATGCGGCAACGGGTCATGATCGCGATGGCGCTCGCCTGCGAGCCGAAGCTCCTGATCGCCGACGAACCGACGACCGCGCTCGACGTCACGATCCAGGCGCAGATCCTCGATCTCCTGCGCGCGCTGCGCGAGGAAACCGGCGCCGCGATCATCCTGATCACTCACGACCTCGGCGTGGTCGCCGAGCTGGCCGACCAGGTCGCGGTGATGTACGCGGGCCGGATCGTCGAGCGTGCGAGCGTGGCGAGGCTGTTCGCAGAGCCGCAGCACCCGTACACCGTGGGACTGCTCGGATCGATCCCGAGGCTCGACCTCGAGCAGGAGCGGCTGCCCGCGATCGAGGGCTTGGTGCCCAATCCGCTGGAGCCGATCGCCGGTTGCCGCTTCCATCCGCGCTGCCCGTTCGCGATTGATCGCTGCCGGGAGGAGAGCCCGTCGCTGCTCGCGGTCGGCGATGAGCACGTGAGCGCCTGCTGGCGCGCGCCGCTCGATGCCGACGTGCTGGTGCCGGCCTGAGCGAGCTATGAGGCCGCTCTTGCGCGTTGCGAATCTCGTCAAGCATTTCCCGGTGCGGACTGGCGTTTTCGGGCGCCGGACCGGCGCGGTCCGCGCGGTCGACGGTATCGACTTCGAGGTCGGCGAGGGCGAAACGCTGGCGCTGGTGGGCGAATCGGGCTGCGGGAAGTCGACCACCGGCCGGCTGATCCTGCGCCTGATCGAGCCGACCGCGGGGGCGATCGAGTTCGAGGGCGACGATCTGCTCTCGCTCGACCCGGCGCGCTTGCGCGCCCGGCGGCGCGCGCTGCAGATCATCTTCCAGGACCCGTACACCTCGCTCAACCCGCGCATGACCGTCGGCCAGATGCTCGCCGAGCCGCTCGCGCTGCACGGCCTTGCGATCGGCCACGAGCGCGACCGCATCGCGGAACTGCTTTCTCTCGTCGGGCTCTCGCCGCGGCACGCCGGGCGCTACCCGCACGAGTTCTCCGGCGGGCAGAGGCAACGCATCGGCATCGCCCGTGCGCTCGCCGCCGAGCCGCGGCTCATCGTCTGCGACGAGCCGGTCTCCGCGCTCGATGTGTCCATACAAGCGCAGGTCGTCAACCTCCTCACCGATCTGCAGCGGCGGTTGCAGCTGTCCTACGTGTTCATCGCGCATGATCTCGCGGTCGTCAAGCACATCGCCACGCGGGTCGCGGTAATGTATCTGGGCCGCATCGTGGAATATGCCGACAAGCGAGGCCTGTTCGCCAGTCCGCGCCACCCGTATACGCAGGCGCTGCTCTCCGCGATACCGGTGCCGCAACCCGGGGCGCGCCGGCGGCGCATCATCCTCCAGGGCGACGTGCCCAGCGCGCTCGATCCGCCGTCGGGCTGCCGGTTCCGGACTCGTTGCCCCTACGCGCGGCAGCGTTGCGCGGAGGAAGACCCCGTGCTTGTCGCGGACGCATGCCACGGCGTGGCGTGTCACTTCTGGCGCGAGATCGCTCCGCCCGTCGTGTTGCCACGAAACGCAGTCGGGCCCGATCGGCGGCTCGAGCGCCTGCAGGCGGCGTTCCGGAAACCAACCGTGGCGATTTGACGGCGGGGGTCCCCACGACCGAGGTTTGGCGCTAACATCAACGAGGAATCCCGATCCGGGCCAAAGGAGAAGACATGCACAAGCCGACGTGGACCCTCCGCGCGCTGCTGGCGGTAGGAACGCTGGTAACGACGCTCGCGAGCGCGCAGACCCTGCGCTTCGGGCTCGCCGAGGACCCCGACATCCTCGACCCGACCCTCGCGCGCACCTTCGTGGGCCGGATCGTTTTTGCGGCGCTGTGCGACAAGCTCTTCGACATCGACGAGAACCTCAACATCGTCCCGCAGCTCGCGACCTCGTACCAATGGTCGGCCGACAGCAAGGCGCTGACGCTCAAGCTGCGGCAGGACGTAACGTTCCATGATGGCGAAAAACTCGACGCCGCAGCCGTCAAGTACAACCTCGAGCGCCACAAGACCATGGCGGGCTCCAACCGCCGCGGCGAGCTGGCGCCGGTGTCGAGTGTCGACGTGATCGATGCCGCGACCGTGCGGCTGAATCTGTCCGCGCCATTTTCGCCGTTGCTGGCGCAGCTCGCCGACCGCGCCGGCATGATGGTCTCGCCCAAGGCCGCGCAAGCCGAGGGCGACAAGTTCGGCGCCAAGCCGGTCTGCTCGGGCCCGTTTCGCTTCGTCGAGCGCGTCGCGCAGGACCGCATCGTGCTGGAGCGCTATCCGAACTACTGGAACAAAGGCGAGGTTCACTTCGACAAAGTTGTATATCTCCCCATCGTCGATTCCACGGTGCGGTTGGCCAACCTGAAGTCGGGGCAGCTTGATTTTATCGAGCGCGTCGGCACGTCGGACATCCCCGCGCTCAAGACCGACAGCCGGTTCAAGGTTTCGCGCATCACCGAGATCGGCTACCAGGGCATCACGATCAACGTGGGCAAGAGCGATCTCGCGCAGAAGAATCCGCTGGGTCGCGATCCTCGTGTGCGCGAAGCCTTCGAGCTGGCGCTCGACCGCGAGGGCATCGCGCAGGTGGCGATGGACGGCGAGGCCGACATCGGCAACCAATGGGTCGCGCCGACCAACGCGTTCTACGCGAAGAACGTGCCGATCCCCAAGCGCGACATCGCCAAGGCCAAGGCGTTGCTGCAGGCCGCGGGCGTACCGAACCCCAGCTTCACGCTGATGACGCCGACCACGTCCGACGCCCAGAAGATCGCGCAGGTCGTGCAGTCGATGGTCAAGGAGGCCGGTTTCGACGTGAAGATCCAGTCGACCGAGTTCGCGACCTCGCTCAACATGGCCGACAAGGGAGACTTCGAGGCCTACGTGCTGGCGTGGAGCGGCCGCGCCGATCCGGACGGCAACGTCTTCAGCTTCCACGGCTGCAAGCAACCGCTCGACTACGCGGGCTACTGCAAGCAGGAGGTCGACGATCTGCTCACGAAATCGCGCACGACGCTCGACCCCGCGGAGCGCAGGAAGATCTATGGCGAGCTCGCGGCGATCGTGCTCAAGGACCGGCCGGTCGTGTATCTGTTCCATCGGCACTGGCTGTGGGCGTATACGAACAAGCTCTCCGGCCTGCGCACCATCCCCGACGGGCTCGTGCGGGTGCAGGGGCTGAAGATGAATTGAGTCAACGGGGAAAGGCTGCCGTTTGCCCTGAGCCCTTCGACTCCGCTCAGCACACGCTTGTCGAAGGGCGAACAGTCGGTCCCACGTCATTCGCGCTTCGACAGGCTCAGCACGAACGGGGTCAGGAAGACGCGGCCTGAGGATCAGGGAGTCCGGGGATGCTGAACTACCTCCTCCACCGCCTGGCGACGATCGTTCCGACGTTATTCTTCGTCTCGGTCCTGATCTTCGGCCTGCAGCAGCTGTTGCCCGGCGATCCGGCGATGATCCTCGCCGGCGAGGATCGCGACCCGACGGTGATCGCTTATCTGCACCAGAGGCTCCATCTCGACGAGCCGCTGCCGATCCGCTATCTCTACTGGGCCGGCGGCGTGCTCACGGGCGATCTGGGCGAGTCGGTGCGCATCCAGAAGCCGGTGCTCGATCTCATCATAGAGAAGCTGCCGGTCACGCTGGAGCTCGCCGTGCTCGCCATCGCGATCGCGCTGGCGATCGGCATCACCGCGGGAATCGTCTCGGCCGTCGCCAGGGACACCGCCTGGGACTATGCCGCGAACGTGTTCGCGCTCTGGGGCTTGTCGACGCCGAACTTCTGGCTCGGGATCATGCTGATCCTTCTGTTCTCGGTCACGCTGGGCTGGCTTCCCGCGTCCGGGTACGTGAGCCCGTTCGAGGACCTCAAGGCGAATCTGGCGGCGATGATCATGCCCGCGTTCGTGCTCGGCAACGCGATCGCCGCGGTGCTGATGCGCCACACCCGCAGCGCGATGCTGCAAGTCCTCTCGGCCGATTATGTCCGGACAGCGAGGGCGAAGGGTTTGGAGGAGCGGGTCGTCGTGATGAAACACGCCCTGCGCAACGCCCTGACCCCAGTAATCACGCTGGGCGCGCTCGAATTCGGAACGCTTCTCTCCGGCGCGGTGCTCACCGAGCAGGTGTTCACGATCCCCGGCTTCGGCAAGCTGATCGTCGACGCGGTGTTCAACCGCGATTACGCAGTCGTCCAGGGCGTCGTGCTGTGCACTGCGACCGCGTACATCGCGCTCAATCTCATCGCCGATCTCGCGTATTTCCTGGTCAACCCGCGGCTGAGAGACAGCGCATGAGCGCGGCGCGCGGGGTTAAGGCGCGAAGCGCTCGGCGCCGTGCGATTGCGGAGCGGCCGACGCGCGACGTTTCGCATGCGCGGTGGTCTCAAGGAGGCCGCATGAGCGCGGCGAAGGACGTTAAGGCGCGTAGCGCTCGTCGCCGCGCGAATTCGGAGCCGGCCGACGCTCGACGTTGCGGCATCCGTCGCGGGTACAAGGAGGCCGACGCATGACCACCGCCGTCGCCGATGCTGCGTCGATCCCGCGCGAGATCTCGCCCGGTCGGCGCGCGCTCAGGCGTCTCGGCCACCGGCGTGGCGCGATGGTCGCCCTCGGCGTCGTCGCGTTCTTCATCGTCTTGGCGTTGCTCGCCGGGGGCATCGCGCCCTACGACCCGGTGGCGACGAGCTGGAGCGCAGTGCGCAAGGCGCCGTCCGCGGCGCACTGGTTCGGCACCGACGAGATCGGCCGCGACGTGCTCTCGCGGGTGATCTGGGGCACGCGCGCCTCGCTCCTGGCCGGGGTCGTGTCGGTTTCGATCTCGCTGGCGTTCGGCGTGCCGATCGGGCTCACCGCCGGTTATTTCGGCGGCTGGATCGATGCGCTCATCTCGCGGATGACCGATGCGATGCTCGCCTGCCCGTTCCTTATCCTCGCCATCGCGCTAGCGGCGTTTTTGGGGCCGAGTCTTACCAATGCGATGATTGCGATAGGTATCTCGGCGACCCCGATCTTCATTCGTCTCACGCGCGCTCAGGTCCTGCACGTGAAGGTCGAGGACTACGTCGAGGCGGCGCGCGCGGTCGGCAACTCGCACCTGCGCATCGCGTTGCGGCACATCCTGCCCAACATCGTGCCACCGCTGATCGTGCAGGCCACGCTCGCGGTCGCCGCGGCGATCATCGCCGAAGCAGCATTGTCCTTTCTGGGACTCGGCCAACAACCGCCGGCGCCTTCCTGGGGCAGCATGCTCAACACCGCGAAAAATTACATCGACAATGCGCCGTGGATGGCGATCTGGCCCGGGCTGTCGATCTTCCTGCTGGTGCTCTCGTTCAACCTGCTCGGCGACGGCTTGCGCGACGCGTTCGATCCGCGGCAGCGCTAGGCGCCAGCGCCGCGGCCGGATGAATCCGGCCCTACGCAATCCCGAGCCTTTCGTAGGTGCGAATCTATTGGCATGCCATCGTCGGCCTGATCTGCCGCGGCCGAATGAATTCGGCAGCAGCCTCCTTGACCTGTTCGCGTGAGTTGACCCGCCGCACGTCGGCCGCGGCGTCGGCTAGCCAAGCGCGATCCCCGCTTCGCGGGGCCCCTCGCCGCGGGCTCGCGCCGCTACGTCCCGCGCGCTGGATCGTCCTCGGGCAGCACGTCGCTCGCCCAGTCGCTCTTCTTCCAGTTCGGGATCGGCGTCGTGCAGCCCACTTTCGGGACGAAGCTCGAGCGCTCGACCAGCGTGTACTTGTGGATATAGCGCGGGCAGTTCGGAAACACCCGCGTCACCGCGACCCGGACGACGAATTGCGCCTCGGGATACGCCGGCAACAGCGCGTCGTCGAG
>JBGPYP010000396.1:0-2278 GCA_041493285.1 Casimicrobiaceae bacterium | reverse complement strand
GATCCACTCCGACGCCGCGCCGGCCGCGATCGGACCGTATTCGCAGGCGATTCGCGCCGGCGACACCGTTTACCTTTCCGGCCAGATCGGGCTCGATCCGGCGACCGGCACGCTGCGCGAGGGCACGGACGCGCAGGCGCGGCAGGTGTTCGAAAATCTGCGCGCGCTGGCGCAGGCCGCGGGCGGCTCGCTCGACGACATCGTCAAGACCACGCTTCTGCTGGTCGACATGGCCGACTTCGCGCGGGTCAACGAGATCATGGCGAGCTTCTTCGCCAAGCCGTATCCCGCACGCGCGACGTACCAGGTCGCCGCACTGCCCAGGGGTGCGCGGATCGAACTCGAGGCTGTGCTCGTGCTGCCGTAGCCCGGGGTGAGCGCGTAGCGCAAATCCCGGGAGCAACGCGGCAACGAAGTGTCGCCCCCATCGCTACGCGCAGCCCGGGCTACGTGCTCAACCCAGGCCGCGCTTTGCTTCACATGGCGAGAGCAAAAAAACCCGCGGCTGAACCCAAGCCCGGCAACACGCTGGCCGACAAGCTCGCGCGGCTAGGCATCGCGCGCGAGCAGGACCTCGTGCTGCATCTTCCGCTGCGCTACGAGGATCACACGCACCTCTGCCCGCTCGCCGCGGTCAAGGCCGGCCAGGCGTGGCAGGTCGAAGGCAGCGTCGCCAACACCGAAATCCAGTATCGGCCGCGACGGCAACTGGTCTGCCTCCTCGAAGATGCGGAAGCGCAGCTCGTGCTGCGCTTCTTCCATTTCTATCCCAGCCAGCAGAAGGCGCTCGCGCCGGGCAAGCGCGTGCGCGCGTTCGGCGACGTGCGCGAAGGGCATTTCGGGCTGGAGATGGTGCACCCGAGCTTTCATGTCGTCGTGCCGGGCACGCCGCTTCCAGACAGGCTCACGCCGGTGTATCCGACGACCGCGGGACTCGCGCAGGAGGCCTTGCGCAAGCTCGTGCACCGCGCGCTAGTGCGCGATCCGGCGTATCTCGCCGAGACGCTGCCGCCGTGGACGCGCGAGCCGCGTCGGCTGTGGGGCTTCGCGCAGGCGGTGCTCTATCTGCACGAGCCGTCTACCGATGCGTCGCAAGTCGCGCTCGACGAGCGCACGCATCCGGCGTGGACGCGGCTCAAGTTCGACGAGCTGCTCGCGCAGCAACTCTCGCTCAAGATGCACCGGCGCGCCCGCGCGCGCCGCAAGGCGCCGCGACTGGCCGGCGACGGTACGCTGACCCGGGCGCTGTACGCGCGTCTGCCGTTCACGCTGACGCGGGCGCAGCAGCGCGTGATCGCCGAGATCCGGCGCGATCTCGCGCGCGCCGAGCCGATGCAGCGGCTGCTGCAGGGTGATGTCGGCAGCGGCAAGACCGTGGTCGCTGCGCTGGCCGCGCTGCAGGCGATCGAGTCGGGCTCTCAGGTCGCGTTCATGGCGCCGACCGAGATTCTGGCCGAGCAGCACTATCGCAAGCTCGCGGCCTGGCTCGAGGGGCTGCCGGTGAGAATCGCCTGGTTGTCGGGCAGTCTTCCCGCGAAGGCGAAGAGGCAGGCCAAGGCGGCGATCGAAAGCGGCGAAGCGCAATTCGCGATCGGCACGCACGCGCTGTTTCAGGACGAGGTGACGCTGCCGAAGCTGGGCCTCGCCATCGTCGACGAGCAGCACCGCTTCGGCGTTGCACAGCGGCTCGCGCTGCGGCAGAAGGGCATCGGCGACGCGCACCAGCTGATGATGAGCGCGACGCCGATCCCGCGCACGCTGGCGATGACCTTCTACGCGGATCTCGACGTGTCGGTGATCGACGAGATGCCGCCGGGCCGCACGCCGGTGACGACCAAGCTGGTGAGCCAGCGCCGTCGCGGCGAGATCGTCGAGCGCGTGCGCAAGGTCTGTGCCGCGGGCGGCCAGGTTTACTGGGTGTGCCCGCTGATCGAGGAATCGGAGACGCTGGAGCTGCAGACGGCGGTCGCGCTGCACGCGGAGCTGACGGCGACGCTAGGGGGTCAGACCCCGTTTTCCGAAAGCAACGGGGCGGTCTCCGAGCCGGTGGAGAAAACGGGCTCTGACCCCATTTCCGTCAAAACAGGCTCCGACCCCATTTCTGTCGGCCTGTTGCACGGGCGCATGAAGCCCGACGACAAGGCGGCGGTGATGGGTGGCTTCGTGCGCGGCGAGATCAAGGTACTCGTCGCGACTACGGTGATCGAAGTCGGCGTCGACGTGCCCAACGCATCGATGATGGTCATCGAGCACGCCGAGCGCTTCGGGCTCGCGCAAT